>CANREG010000013.1 GCA_947629565.1 uncultured Lachnospiraceae bacterium | reverse complement strand
AACCGCCGTGTACCGAACGGTACGCACGGTGGTGTGAGAGGTCGGGGGATTATTTAAATCCCCCTCCTACTCGATTGTTTATTGAAAATGAAAGGCAATATCATAATTGTATTATAAATGACCTAGTTGGGCTGATATAGGATTCGATGTAGCAAAACTATAGCATTTTCTAAATATGGTTTTTATAAAATTTTTATTGACAAAATTGGGAATCAAATATACTATAAAAGTATCAATTGATACTTTGACAAAGGAGGATTAATTTGGCTGATGAAACAAAATTTCATTTTGCTGAAAGGGCATTTGTTCCGGAGATGTTTCCGTATAGAAAGTGTCAGGAGGTGTTTTCATGAATATGAAGGTGTTAAAAAGCGAAAAGCGGTTGTGTACATGTTGCATGGAAGAACATGAAGTGAAAACAGTCCTCGTCAATGATCAGGCAACTTTTAAAAATGTAAAGGTTGCTTATGAGGCGACTTATTTGTATTGTGATGCGGCAGAAGAATTGTATATGGATGAGCAACAGATACAGGATAATGATATGCGGCTTAAGGACGCTTATCGAAAGGCAGAAGACTTTTTGACATCTGCTGATATAATTGGCATTCGTGAGAAGTATGGTATTAGTCAGGGAGATTTATGCATTCTTCTTGGGTGGGGAGGCAAGACGATAACCAGATATGAGGGACATCAAGTGCAGGATAAGGCCCATGATACGATACTTAAAAAAATCGACCAGGATCCGGAATGGTTTCTGGCATTATTAAGGGAAGCCAGAGAGAATTTGCCTTCTGAAGCCTATCAGAGATATTGGGATACAGCGACGGAATTGTTTGAGCAAGATCGGGATTCTTATCTGCGAAAGGTTATTAGTGCCAGCTATGGGAGATTCCAAGGAAATGCCCTTGCGCATGGAAATACTGTTCTTTCTTTAGATAAGGTTGTAGATGTAATTCGCTACTTTGCTGCGTCTGCGAAGGTCACTAGCCTTTATAAAGTAAAGCTTATGAAGCTGATGTGGTATGCGGATGCTCTGTCATATAAGAATAGAGGCTTTGCAATAACTGGGTTGGTATATCAGGCATTGCCGATGGGTGCTGTTCCTGTAGGACACAATTTCATTATTGATTTGAAGGATGTTCCCTGTGAGGAAGAGGATATGGGAGAGACAAATGCCTACCATTTTTCTTTAAAGGATGCGGGCGGCTACCCATCTTTGGCCGAAGAAGATAAAAATATTCTTGATATTGTCATAGATAAGCTTGGAAAGATGAGTAAAACGGAGATTGTCAGTTTTATGCATAAGGAAGAAGCATATGTGAAAACTGCACCAAAAGAAGTGATTCTGTTTCAATATGCCCAAAATTTGCAGATATAATAATTGTCGGGTTAATAAGAAAAATAACGGAAAATTGCAGGGAAATACAGTACTTGCGTCAAATGAAAAGAAAATTTTAATCGTCTCACAAATGTTAAAAAATTATCATACAAAAATTATTGTTAAATAGATTGTTTTATAGTAAAATGAATTGTATAGTTAAATACATTTATTAAAATATATTTCTGACCAAAATATGAATAGAAAGTGAGAAACTGATATGGCAAGTGGGGATCAGATTAAAGCGCTTATAAATGCTTATAAGAATAATGATGATAGCCGGTTTAAAACTGTTGCTTTGCAGATTGCAGCAAGTGAAGCCAGGGCAGGTCATACAGTTTTGGCCAGAGAGATAAAAGAGATAATTGAAAAAATTTCTTCTAATAATAAAATTATACGAATGAAAAATGAAAATCAATTACTGCAATGTATTGTTTCTGAACATAGGGCGCAGGAATTGGTTGTTTCAGAAGAGATAAGGACGAGAATAGAACGAATTCTGACAGAGTATAGGCAAAGAGAAAAGCTTCGCAGTTTTGGTGTGAAGAACAGATGTAAGATTCTTGTGGAAGGCGTTCCGGGGACAGGTAAAACATTAACAGCGTCTATATTGGCAACTGAGTTAAATATTCCTTTGTATACTGTACAGATGGATAAACTTATTACAAAATTTATGGGGGAAACCAGTGTAAAGTTAAGACAGATATTTGAGACTATTGCGGACAGCAGGGCTGTGTTTTTGTTTGATGAATTTGATGCTATAGGAGCAGACCGAAGTCTTGATAATGAAGTTGGGGAAATGCGAAGAGTATTAAATTCTTTTCTACAATTTTTAGAGAACGATAATTCTGACAGCATTATAATTGCGGCAACTAATAATCGTAAAATGCTAGATCAGGCATTGTTCAGAAGGTTTGATGATGTGCTTCATTATGACCTGCCGGATGATGCTCAGATTCAGCAATTGTTTAATTTAAAATTAGGTACATTTTATACACGCAGAGCCATAACTAAGGAAGTAAGAGAGATGGCGTTTGGCTTGAGTCATGCAGAGATAACTAAAGTTTGTGAAGATTGTATCAAATCTATTATTTTGGAAGAGGAAAAACTAACTTCACAGTTGATAGTAAAGTGTATTAAGGAGCGCAGGGATGCATATGTAAGCAAGGAGGCATAATATATTGAAAAATCCAAGGAAGAATATAATCTTGAAAAATACATATGAAGTTTATAAGTATACTTCGTATAGTGCGCGTAACAAAATAAAGAATGTCCCGAGAGATAGGAATGTCCATGGGAATAAACTTTTGAAACAGCTTGACGCAGTATGGCAGCATAATGAACGACAAAAAGCGATGGTTGCTTCCGTAAAAGAACGACAAGGGACATATATTGAATTTAGAGGTGCGGACAATTGTGATTTGGTGTATAAAAGTCTTGAAAATATAAATGAAGGCATAAAATTATGTAATTTCAGAAATGAAGTGTCTGTTAATGGTGTTACTGTTCAATCAGCAACAGTTTTTGTACCAGAGGGAAAAGAAGGATATTTCAATCGAAAAGTGCAGGAATATCTTACGAAGGAGACAGATTCAGGAAAGGAAAAGAACAAATCTCTGGTAGAGAGTATAGAAAGCATTCAAATTGCCGTGATTTCCTCATTTTGGATTGGGGATATTAATGACATCCCTGATAAAAATTCTGTATGGTGTGAATTTTGGCTGCGTTCAGAAATTAAGCAGGAAATGCAAACATCAAAAGAATTTTATAAAATGTGTGCTAAAATGGAAATCCAATATAAGGATACACAAATTGTATTTCCGGAAAAGGTTGTTGTTATAGCCAAGACAAATATGGATGAGATACAAAAATTATTGAATGCGAATGCTAAAATTACGGAAATAAGGCGGGCACCGGAACTCGCAAATTTTTATGTGGAAATGAATGGCAACGAGGCTGAGGAATGGATGTTGGATTTGAAGGACAGGGTGATTATAAATCAACCTGCTTCGTATGTTTGTATTCTTGATACGGGTGTGAATTATAGTCATTTGTTATTGAAGGATATTTTAGAATCAAAACATGTTCAAAGTGTAAATATAGCCTGGGGAAGTAATGATAATCATGGGCATGGAACACAGATGGCGGGAATATGCGAGTATTTTGATTTAAGACCAATATTGTCAGAAAATGAAAAGGTTGTAATTAATCATAAGTTAGAGTCTGTTAAAATATTACCGTCGGATGGAGCCTATAATGATTCGGAATTATACGGTGCGGTTACTGCAAATGCAGTAAGCATGGCGGAGATTGCTAATCCAAATGTAAAGAGGGTTTATTGTATGGCTGTTACTGCTGACAAATATGTTACAAGGGATGGCGCACCGTCATCATGGTCTGCGGAACTGGACAATATTATTTCCGGGGTGGCTGATGGAATTAAAAAATTGTATGTAGTATCTGCCGGAAATGTTGAACCGGCGGAGTTAGAAATGCTTTCCTATGTAGACGCCAATATCAATCATTCGATAGAAGATCCGGGACAAGCATGGAACGCGATTACTGTAGGAGCCTATTCTAATGCAGTTGAAATTGATGATAAGGACTTTTCAGGTTGGAATGTAATTGCTGATGCAGGAGAGATATGTCCATTCAGTTCTACATCTATGTTGTGGGATGGAAAATGGCCTGTAAAACCTGATATATTAATGGATGGAGGTAATGCCATAACAGATGGGGTTAATGTTGATGTATGTGATGATGTATCAATATTAACGATTGACAAGAATGTAATATACCCTGCATTTACAACAATTAATGCAACAAGTGCAGCAGCAGCTCAAGCAGCTTATATGGCAGCGGAATTGATGAGTGCGTACCCTGATTTATGGGAAGAAACCATACGCGCACTTATGGTTCATTCGGCTCAATGGACAGAGAAAATGAAAAGACAGTTTTGCTTGAATAATGCCAAGACCGGAGGAAAAAGAAACTTACTTCGCTCTTGTGGTTACGGCGTTGCAAATTTGGAGAGGGCAAGAGACAGTGCTGATAATTCAGTTAATATGATTATACAAGCAGAATTGCAACCGTATTGTAAAGAGGAAGGAAGATATAAAACAAAAGATATGCATTTGCATGAGTTGCCATGGCCTTCTGAATTGCTACGGGAACTCGGGAATGTAGATGTAAGTATGAAAGTTACATTATCTTATTATATTGAACCGGCGCCTGACCAAAAGGGTTGGAATAATAAATACCGCTATGCGTCAGGGGCATTAAGATTCGAAGTTATTAATAAAAATCAAAACAAAGAAGATTTTTTAAAACGTATAAATAAAGCAGTAAGTGATGATGAAAAAGATAAAGGGGAAGGAGATGCCGGTTCTAAAAGATGGTTTTTGGGAAAAGACAACCGAGATGTTGGCTCGATTCATTCTGATGTATGGACAGGACCTGCGGTAGATTTGGCGGATTGCAATTATATAGCTGTGTATCCGGTAATTGGTTGGTGGAGGGAAAGGCATAACCTTGGAAAATTTAATGAAAAGATGAGGTATTCATTGATTGTTTCGATATCAACCAAGGAGGAGAATATAGATTTTTACACACCGATACAAACAATAATTGCGTCAACAATTGCGCCGGAAATCTAGTTTTAATTTGTAATATGTGCAGATATGATTTTTAGATTTAAGATAGAAAGTATAGTGATTGTTGCTAGTTTTTTGGGGATAGTTTATTATAACATTGATATTAGAATTGAGGTGATTTTTTTTGAACACAAAAGAAACTATCGAAAAGTATTGGGATTATGACAGGGATTACTTTGATGAATATGAGGGCCATATAAGTTATGTTTCTAATTGGGATCAAACAGTCATAGATTATAATCTTGAATCTGATAATATAAGCATTTTTCGTTGTTTTTCATTTTTTGATGATTCATTTGGTGAAGATGAAAGTAATCGACTTTCTAATATATTCCAAGAAGCCTTTTGTATTTTTTTGAATCATAATACATCAAGGAAGTGGGACTTGATGTATAATGGAGATCCAATGTGTTCAGGTGAAGATATTCATATTGGCTTTTTTGATATACCTTGTTCAAAAGAGGTTATTGTAGAATTTAAAAAATTGAATAAAACATTTAATACCTGTTTTGATACAGAAGAGGAAGTTATTGAATACATTCTTGATGATTATAGAAAAAACTTAGTTGGAGAATTTGGAAATAGAGTACAGGAAGAGTTTTCGTTTTCCGTTGGAAAATATTGTCTTGATGATTGCGTTCAGGTGAAAAGCCTTTTTGTAGGAAAAGAATTTTGTCTTATTAAATCAAACGATAAAGTGTTCAATTGTAGTAAAAAATTATATGAACGAGTTTTGGGATATATGGGCTCAATCAATTATAGAGAAAATAATTTTTATATTTTAGATGACAAAGAATTAATTATTTGTGGCGATTGTTGTTATGCAAAAATAATAATTGATTTACAGAATGAAAATAATTATCCTGCAAATCTAGAAGAGGCTTATATTATTCAAAAAATAAATGATTTTTCGGAATTTGCATCTGGCAAATTAAAGGGTTTCTCAGAATATTATATACGACAAATTCCAGAAGTTTTAGTTGAAAATAAAAATATACCATTAATAATAACAGAGGGTATGACTGATTGGATGTATATTGATTGGGCATGGAAAAAGATACAAGAAGATGATGTTTTACGTGAAAAATATAAAGATGTTAAATTTGATATATATCGTTATGCGTCAAAAAATCATATAGAAAAAGAAAAATATCCAGCAATACAGATGGATAGTAATACTCTTTTGGCAATGTGTCAGTCATATGCAAATATTGAACGGGGATTTTATATTTTTATTTCTGATAGGGATGTCAGCGTAAATGTTACTAAAATGAGTAATGGAGATTCATATAAAAAGTGGGGGAATGGTGTATATTCATTTGTACTGCCAATTCCTGATATAAGAAAAGATAATCCAGATATTTGTATAGAACATTATTTTAGCGATGAAGAAATAAAAACTATTAAAAAATTTTCCGATGGAACAGAAAGAAGATTATATCTTAGTAGTGAATTTGATGAATATGGTAGAGCACCGCAAATAAACAGATTTTGTACAAATAGAAAAGCGTGTTCTGAAAATAAATTAAAGATATTAGATGGCTCAGGAAAGGATAAGATAATAAATTTGAATGATCTTAATGATACGACCAATTACGGACTTTCAAAAATGGAATTTGCAAAAAGTGTTATATCTGATCCGGCGTTTAAACATATTAGATTTAATAATTTTTTGCTGATATTTGATCTGATAAAAGAAATATGTAAAGATATTGGGTTATAATAATATAATTTAAAATATAAAAAATATAAATTGGTTTGCTCCTTTTGTGTGAGGTGATTCAAATATAACACAAAAGGAGTTCTTTAGTTATTTAATTATTAGAATGTAACACATATATTGCGATCCTACAAAGAAAGACATAATTGTATGTGTTGAATATTGCCGAATATAGTAGTTTGTGGTAAAATCTATACGATATATTGGGTTTTGTTATATTTTGGTGGATTGTTAATAAATCAAATAAATGATGCAGTAGAGATTGAGGAAGTAATATGATAGAAAAGATTTGTCCGGTGCATTGTGTTCCCGTCAGAGGAACAAAATGTAAAAAAGAAGGATGTACCGCACATTTAATTTCATCGGTAACAATATATTGGTGTAACCATTGTAATGTTCCTTCTTTTGAAAAGGTATGCACTTGTTGCGGAACAAGAGGAAAGTATATTGCGACAGATTTAAGGCCAGTTTTCCCAGAGGAGAAACTGTTGCTGGCAATCCTCTTAAAAAAGGATACGCCTTTTGCTTTTGATAAATGTTCTGTGTGGTGTGGCAGCAGTGGATATTTTATTGATGGGAAAAAAGAAGTACTGCCTATTGGTGAAATTAATAAAAAGCCTTTAGATGAAATAAAGAAAATCAAAGAGGCGTATGATGCTAATATTGCATCGGTAGATAGAAGTTACTTTGATGAAATGGTCAAAAAATTTGTTGAAGTAAATAAGAACAGATACTATGAGTTGACAGATGAGGCTATTACATATATTCAGGGATTTCAAGAGCAATACTCCTTAGAAGATATGTTTGTATCTTTTAGTGGAGGCAAAGATTCCACTGTCACTTCGGATTTAGTAACCAGAGCATTTGCCAGCAATAAGATTACTCATATATTTGGTGACACAACATTGGAATTTGATACAACATATGATTACCGGGCAAGGTTTGCAAAGCAGCATAAAGTTTTACGAGCAAAAAATTACGAGAAAAATTTTGAAGATATGTGTCAACAGATCGGTCCTCCGAGCCGGGTAATGAGATGGTGTTGTACTGTGTTTAAGACAGGGGCAATTACCAAAATGCTTTCGCAGGTGTTTAAGGATAAGACTAATGTGTTGACCTTTTACGGTATTCGTAAAAGCGAATCTGCAAGCCGTAGCAAATATGAAAGGGAAACAGAAAGTCCTAAAATTACGAAACAGACAGTAGTGTCGCCTATTATTGAATGGATTGACTTTGACGTATGGTTATATATTCTGACGACAGGAATTGATTTTAACGACGCATACAAGTTGGGATATTCAAGAGTGGGATGTTGGTGTTGTCCTAATAATGGTGCATGGTCAGAATTTTTATCAAAAGTTCATATGTATGATAAGTATGTTCATTGGCATGAAATATTGTTGGATTTTGCAAAAAAAATTGGGAAACCTGATGCTGAGGAATATATTGACAGCGGCAATTGGAAAGCCCGCCAGGGTGGACAGGGATTAGAAATATCTAATACTTCTATAGTGAAATTTGAACCCTGTGCAACGCAAGATAATGCATTTAACTATGAGCTTCAAACAGTAATTACTGAAGATTTATACGAGTTGTTTAAACCTTTTGGCTATATTAACAGAGACTTGGGCAATCAGCGGTTAGGAGAGATATATATTCTTGATCGTCAAGGCAAGGTTATCTTGGTATTGCAGGGCAGAATAGGAACAAATCGTTTGAAAGTTACAATTAAGGATTACCATATTGCGGGTGCTAAGAATTTACAGACTGCGGAGGGAAAAATCAAATGCCAACTGACAAAATATCAAATGTGTCTGGGGTGTAAGGCATGTGCCGGAGTATGTAAGCATAACGCTATCTCTGTTCATGTTAAAGAAGGGGAAGACGGCGAGGGAACACTAATATATCATATTGATGATGACAAATGTATCCGGTGTACAGAATGTGTAGATCATTTTAATGCGGGATGCTATATGCGAAAGGTTTTAACGATAAAGAGAGGGTAAATTGATGACAAATTATAAATTAAAAGGCCATGAGAAATTTATAGTTAGAGAAGGCTGGTTGTCAAAAGGTTTAATTGGCGTTGAAGGTGATAACAGAATATTTTCAGGAATTGAAAGTACAGACAAATTAGGCGTTGGTACTAATATGGTAAAATCGATTCATCATTGGATGCAATGCTTTAATTTGATTGAAGAATCATCAAAGACAGGAACGGTTTTATCGTCGCTTGGAAAGATAATTGTCCAAAAAGACAAGTATTTGGAAGATGATTTTACATTATGGATATTACATTCCAATATTGCTAAAAATGCTCTTCGTGCAACTACTTGGTATTTGTTTTTTAATAAATGCCCCATTAGTGAATTTACTAAAGAAGAGATATTTTATCCATTAAAAAGAGAATTAATCGTTTATGCAAATACAGATGGATTTCCTGATGTCTCGCTAAGAGATGATATAGATGTTTTGTTGAATATGTATAGTAAGCATACAGAGGATGATGATCCGGAAGATAAAAATAGATCTCCATTTTCATCGTTGGGACTACTCAAAAAAGATAACAATGTCTATATTAAGCAGCAGCCTAATCTTAGCAGATTCAGCAATTATATTATTTTGTATGAATTATGCTGCCTATTTCATATAGAAGACCCAATTAGGAAATCTGTCAGTATAGATGAGATAGCAGAAATAGCTTATAATTTATATAATTTAACCAGAGTCAGCATAAATGGGATTTTGGATAAGTTGGATAATGAAGGTTACATTAGAGTAGACAGGACAGCAGGATTGGATGTGATTTATCCTGTTAAGATAATGAAACCGATAAAAGCAGTTGAGGAGTATTATATATAGGTAGGTGTAAAATGGCACAACTAAAGGAATTAATTCAAGTTAATAGTGATTTTAGGAATGCAATTAATTTATATTTAGATTTGAACAAAACAAGCAAATTAAATAGTTATATTCCCACTAAATCATCAGTTGATATACTTAATAAATATTTAATATCTGTAGAAGATAATCAAAGCCATGCAACCATGCTAGTAGGCCCTTACGGAAAAGGAAAATCACATTTGTTGCTTATCCTTCTGGCTATTTTGTCTATGGATAGAAATCCAGAGAATAAAAAGATTATTGCAAAATTAAGTAAAAGAATTAAGTCAACTAGTAAAGAAGTCAACCAAAGGATAAATTCATTGTGGAAGACAAAAGGAAAATTTCTTCCGGTTTTGATTTCAAGTACCCAAGGTGATTTGAACCATGCATTTATGGTTGGCTTATATGAGGCTTTAAAGAGAGAAGGATTAACGGAGTTAGCGCCAGATAATTACTTTACTTATGCGATTGATTCTATTAATCGTTGGCAGAATGAGTATCCGGAGACCTATGAAAAATATGTAGCTGAATTGAAGAAAAATAATATGACGGCTAAAAATATGATGAAGGGACTTGTAAATTTTGAAAACAAAAATTTAGAGGTTCTAAGAAAGATATATCCTGTATTAATGTCAGGGGAACCATTTAATCCGCTTATTAATTCAGAGGTTCAGCCTATGTATAAAAACATAGCAGATAAACTGAGAGAAGACTGTGGATATAGTGGAATTTATATTATTTTTGATGAATTTAGTAAATATATCGAAGGACAGGATAAACAGTCGTCCGGAAATAATATGAAGATATTGCAGGATGTGTGTGAACTGGCAAATAATTCAAAGGAAACGCAGATTTATATTACTATGGTTGCACACAAGAGCATTAAAGAATATGGTAAGTATCTATCAGTGGATACAATTAACTCTTTTCTGGGGATTGAGGGAAGAATTGAAGAAATACTATTTGTAACATCTTCTAAAAATAATTATGATTTGGTGAAGAATGCAATTATCAAAGAGGAATCCGAATTAGAGAAAGAGGATAGTATCAGGCAATATTGGGAATCGGATTTAGTGGATAGATATTTTGAGATGGTTGCATTTTCATCTATGTTTTTGAAAGAGGATTTTGTAGAAACATTAGTGAAAGGCTGTTATCCTTTGACCCCGACAAGTACATATCTGTTGTTGAATATTAGTGAAAAAGTAGCGCAAAATGAACGGACATTGTTTACATTTATTTCTAAAGATGAGCAATACAGCATGGCAAATTATGTAAAAAATGTTGAAAATTCTTCAAAATGGCTTATTCATGCAGATTTAATATATGATTACTTTAAAAAATTATTTAAAAAAGATGTTATGAATGAATTTATTCATAATGAGTGGCTTAATGCAGAGTACGCTATATCAGTTGCGAAGGATGATAAGGAAATAGCTATACTAAAAACATTAGCTATTATAAATATTGTAAACAAGCCGGACGAGATGCCAGCGAATGAAAAATATGTCGAATTGGCATCTGGGATTGATGATGCGAAACAAGTTTTAACACATCTTGAAAATGCAGGATTACTCTATAAAAAGGGTTCCACTCATTGTTACGCATTTAAAACAAGAGCCACATCAGAATTAAAGACGGAGATTAAAAAGAGAAAAGAAATAAAAGGTGACAGAGTTAATATTAATGTTGTTTTAAACAGTATTTCGGATGTTAAATATATTTTGCCGCGAGATTATAATTATCAATATTTTATGACAAGATATTTTCGGTATGAATTTATGAGTGCCGAGGAATTTTTAAGTCTGGATAATTTGAAGGTATTGTTTGAAGATAATGAATTTTGCGACGGTAAGGTTATTGCCTTATATTCGCAGGGAAATATGGATTATACTGATGAAATACAACAGGCATTACAGGATAATGGAATACCGCAATTAGTTGTGATCTATGGAAGAAAACCACTTACGATTATAAATCAGATTCAAGAGTATGAGGTTTTAGAGGAATTAAAAAAAGATGTTGTTTTCTTTGGCATGGAAGAAAATAAGGTATTGTTAAAAGAAGTTCCGGTCATAGAAGAGGATTTAGAGAAAGAAATAGATTTTTATATTCAGGAGGGCTTTGGACGAGATAGTGAAAAACTTGTATTTTATATGAGCCAAGGAAAAGTAATACATGATACAAGATTTGCTTTAAATGATGTGGTGGAAGCAATATGTTTTTCCCTTTATGATGCGAGTATAATGATAAGAAGCGAGCTGATTAATAAAGAGGTAATAAAAACTGGCGCAATAAAGAAAGTAAGGAAAAATTTAATACATGCATTACTGAATGGAGAAGATACAGAAGTATATTTAGATGGTACTAGTGCGGATGCTACTATTTATAGGGCACTGTTTGTCGGCACAGGTATACATGACAACAACCTAGGCATAAATGTTGAGAATGTTCTGAATGTGTATAATGATTTTATAACTGGTGCGGGAGATGAAAAACGCTCAATGTCAGAACTAATGAATACATTAATATCTGCACCGATAGGAATGCGAAGAGGAGTTATTCCAATCTATCTAGCTTATGTTATAAGTAAACGGAATGAAGATATAGTTATTTATTTTGGAGATAAGGAAATCGCATTATCTGAAGATATTATTTTAAATATGTGCGATTCTCCTGAAGATTATTATATTTTTGTTTCATCAGAAGATGTTAATAAGGAAACATATATTTCTGCATTGTGTGATTTGTTTAAAGTACCGGTTGTAGAAAATCATATGGATTCGCGGATTAGTAATATTGTTTCTTGTATGCAAAAATGGTTTCGGGCATTGCCGCAAATAACAAAAAATATAAAAAATCAATCCGAATACTTTAATAATTCTATTTTAGATAAAGCATTTTTGAAAGTAAAGTCAATGATGCAGGAGATTGAACCTAATCCATATGAGATTTTGTTTGTAAATCTTCCCAATGCGTTTGAAACGGGAAATGATTATACACAATTAATGGTTTTATTGGGGGATTTAAAAGGTAAATTAAAAGGATATTATGACTATGTAAAGCATAATGTAATTGAACAAACTATTCATATTTTTGACGATAAGGCGAAGAATGATTTACGGCATACATTGTTAGAATGGTATAATATACAAAGTGATTTGGCTAAAAATGGTTTACATTCTTCTACAATTACAAATTTTATGTCCTGTATTGTGAGTAATAAATCTTACAGTGATATGGACACTATTGAAAAAGTAGTAAAAGCAGTTACAGAAATATACATGGATTCTTGGAATGACAAATCACAGAGTAACTATTTGCAAGCTGTCAAGGAACTAAAAGAAGAAATAGAAGCTATTAGTGACACAAAAGAAAATTACGGGAAACTGGAGTTATCGTTTGTGGGGAAAAATGGAAACAAGATTACAAGATACTATGAACAGGTTGGAGAAGAAACAGGTGCTATATTAAGAAACATACTTTCAGATACTTTAGAAGACCATTCTGATCTTTCCGTTAATGATAAAATTGCAATCTTGCTAGAAATGATAGAAGAACAGTTGGGATAAAGGGGATTGAGTATGATTTATCTTGATAATGCAGCAACTACTTTTCCAAAACCAGAATATGTTTATGAGGCCATGGATGAAGCCAATAGAAAATATGCATTTAATGCGGGAAGAGGGAGTTATCAAAGTGCACGAAAGGCGACACAGCTAATAGATGAAACTAAAAAGCAGTTATTGGAATTAGTTGGATTAAGAAATCAAGGAGAAGTAGTAATTACTTCGTCTATAACGATTGCACTTAATCAGATAATTAATGGAATCGATTACACAGAGGGGGATAATATTTACATCTCTCCATATGAGCATAATGCTGTCGCAAGAGTGGTGCATTTGATTGGTAAACTAAAAAATGTTAAAATAGTTTATATGCCGATAGATACAGAAACTTTGGAAATAGATATTGAAAAGTTAAAATATTTGTTTATCAAACAACCACCCAAATGTGTATGCTGTATTCATGTCAGTAATGTGACGGGATATATTTTGCCAGTAGAAGAAATATTTTTAGCTGCTAAACAATACGGAGCAATCACCATCTTAGACACAGCACAGTCTTTGGGACTTGTTGAAATAGATGCGAAGAAAATGAATGCAGATTTTATTGCATTTGCGGGGCATAAAAGTCTATATGGTCCTTTTGGTGTTGGCGGGTTTATTACGCTTGGAAAAGTACCACTGAAAGAATATATAGTGGGAGGAACAGGAAGTAATTCTTTGAATTTGGAAATGCCTACAGGTTATCCAGAAAAATACGAGTCTTCTAGTTCTAATATTGTAGCTATTGCTGGATTGAACGCTGCATTAAAAGATTTAGATATAAGCAGTATTTATCAACATGAGAAAGCATTGATAGAATATCTTGTTGAGAATTTAAAAGATATTCCGGAAGTGACAATGTATATACCGCCATCTGATAAACATATAGGAATGGTTTCTTTAAATATTTCTAATTATAAGGCGGATGATGTCGGAATGATTTTAGATGAAGATTTTGATATAGCAGTCAGAACCGGATATCATTGTTGTCCATATATACATAGTTATTTAAAAGATATTGATTCAGGAGGGACAGTGAGAGTTAGTGTAGGGAGGTATACAACAAAAGAAGAAATAGTTGATTTTATAAATGTTTTAAAAGAACTGCTATATAATTAAGGAGGCATATATGGAATATGATATTCTCAAGCAGCATATGAAAAAATTTCCCATTGAAAGTTTGAAGGATTTTTTGGGGAGAGATTTGGTAGAATCATTATTAGAATGGCATACTGGGCGAGATCCTTTTGCAAAAAAGGCAAGATTGTCTGATATGATAATTTGTGCATATGGAATAGGGATTCTTAAAAATAAAAAATTTAGGAAACAGTTACTTCGTACATTCACAGAAGAAGAAATTATCAGTTTTAAGCAAGTATTACCAAATGAATATAAAAATTGCGATAATTTAGAAATAATAGCAGATAAGGTAGCAAACACTCGTTGGCAAAATAATGCTATCAATGCTAAATTATTAAGAATGTTAGCATATTCTCCAGAAGATATTTTCCCTGAAAAAAATGATGCAAAAAACAATAGT
The DNA here is from genome assembly GCA_947629565.1 of uncultured Lachnospiraceae bacterium. Classification (GTDB taxonomy): domain Bacteria; phylum Bacillota; class Clostridia; order Lachnospirales; family Lachnospiraceae; genus CAG-590. Next base: position 37,594 of record CANREG010000013.1, on the reverse strand, counting down.
GTTGAAACGCTATCTTCAAATGAGAAATTTTATGAGTTGTTTGACTATCAATATATTATTAGACAAAAGGCCTTGAACATTTTAGTTTCACCAAATTCGCAGGAGAGATTTTTAATACATATGCCTACGGGAACGGGAAAAACTAAAACAGCAATGCATATAATATGTCATCATTATAACTATAATCTAAAAAAGAAGGGGTTAGTTATATGGATAGCTCATACAACAGAATTGTTACAGCAGGCGTATGAAACTCTTGTGTCGGTATGGAAAAATATTGGCAATGGAGATATAAAAATTTATAAATGTTGGGGTAAGTATGAAATTGATTTTTCTGCTGAAGAAATATCAGGAGTTATGATTTGTGGAATACAAAAATTACAATCTTTAATGAAATCTGATCCTGATATGTTTAGTAAAATAACGAAAGTAGTTAGATTAATTGTTTATGATGAGGCTCATAAAGCTGCGGCACCAGAAACGCGTAGCGTGATTGAACAGCTTATGAGTAGGAAAGGAGGATTGGAAAACCGAGCCTTAATGGGATTATCTGCTACTCCAGGACGGACAACGGAAGTTAGTTTTGACAATAAACTTTTAGAGTCTATGTTTGGTAATAAGAAAATTGATATTGATACAAAAATAATAAATGCTGTCAATATGTCAGTGCAAGAAGCGGCTAATGCAGATGTAGAGACAGATATAATTAAATATTTTCAAAATAGAGGAGTTTTATCTAAAATAGAAAAAGAAGAATTAGTTTATGATATGAATATATCTGAACAAGAGTTGGCATTGATTAAAGTTATGGCTAATGATAATGGATATGAGGATTTTACTCGTGAAGCACTAGAAATAATAGGAAGAAATAAGAACAGAAATCTAAAAATATTGCAAAAATTAAGGGAACTCAACGAGCAAAATAAGCCTACAATAGTGTTTGCCTGTACAGTTAAACATGCACAATTGCTCTCGGCGATGTTAACATTAGAGAATATCCCTAATGCATTGGTTATTGGAGATATGCCATCACAAGAAAGAGCGGATGCAATTAGTTCGTTTAAGGATCAAGATAGTGATGTCAATATTTTAATAAACTATGAGGTTTTAACAACAGGATTTGATGCAACTAATATAGAATGTGTGTTTATTGCAAGACCAACGCAGTCGGTGGTTTTATATAGTCAGATGTTAGGACGAGGACTGCGGGGATCCCAGATGGGGGGAAAAGAAAAATGTTTGTTGATAGATATTAAAGATAATTTACAACAGTTCAATGAAAATATGGCTTTTTCACATTTTAATGATTATTGGAAGAGATAGGAGAGAGGAGTTATTTATGGCAAAAGATATTTTTGTAATACAAACAATGGGAGATGCGCTTCGAAATACGGGATATAAGAATATAGAATGTGCTATGGCTGAAATTATAGATAATTCTCTTGAAGCACATGCGAAAGATATATTTATTATAGTTTCAGAAGCTTATAATTCAGAAACAGGAAGAAATAATATTGATGAAATTGCATTTTTGGATAATGGAGATGGAATGTCAATCGAAAAATTGGATAGTTGTTTAGGAATAGGTTATTCAACTAGAGCAGAAAGAAAAGGGATGGGGAGATTTGGAGTTGGTCTGCCACAGGCATCTTTATATGCATGTCCATCTGTAGAGGTTTATTCATGGCAGGATGGGTATGACAATTGCAGAAAAGTTTATCTAGATATAAATATGGTAAAAGACGGATTACAGACACAAATTGAAGATTCGGAAAAATGTAAAATTCCAGAAAAATATAAAAAATATTTGCAGTATACTGTTCAGGAAGCTGATGATAAGAAATGCTATAATTTTACAGAACATGGTACTTTTGTTATTTGGAAAAATTGTGATAGAGTTGTGCCTAAAACAGTTAAATTCTTGTTTGATAGACTAGATTTTGCATTGGGGCAAAAATTTAGATATTTTATTTATGAAGATAACAATCATATAAGGCTGATTCATCATGAAAACCAAGATTTTATGCGTGAAATTATGCCTAATGATCCATTAATGCTTATGAAACCTAATTATGTTTTGGGTAATAAGAGTAAACCAGGAATAATTGATCCAGGAACAAATAAGGATTGCGACGAAGCAGTGTTTGAACCATATTGTAACGATGAATATCCGAATGGTGTGGTTCAATGGCCAGTCCAATATGTAGATGTGAATGATAACCAAGTCAAAACATCTACTGTTGAAATAAAATTTTCCAAAGTAAGAGATATTTTCTATGATAAGACAGCACTTTCTAAAGATCCAGGGAATACCCCTCTAGGAAGGCATGTAAAACGATTAGAAGGTATATCTATTGTTCGCGCAAATAGAGAAATTGATTTTGGTCAATTTGATTTTTATGAAAATATAAATCAACCACAACATAGATGGTGGGGATGTGAAATTCGATTTAATCCAGAATTAGATGAAGCTTTTGGAGTTGCAAATAATAAACAGCGTGTTGAGTTATATAAAGTCGATGAAGGAGATTTTCTTGAAGAAAGAGTTCAACCAATGTGGCTTCAACTTTATAATATAGTTTCAGATACTATAAAGGCTATGTATAAGGCAAATAGTAAAACACGGGAAAATGCAAGAACAATTACAGATGTGCTTTCTCCTACTTCTGAAATAATAAATGAAGCAGAAAAAAATGAAATGGATCATGAAATGAGTGCTTCAGAAGAGGTCAAAAGGAATACATCGAAAGACGAACTAATACAAAAAAATAAAGAAGTATTAATTGAACAAGGGGTTCAAAATCCAACAGAAGAAGAAATAAAGCGATATATGAATAATAAAGTGAATATTACTTATAAAAACCTAGGAAAACAAGCTGGTTTATTTGATTATTCATTTGAGTTTGGAAATTGTATGGTAGTGTTTAATATGGATCATATTTTTTATAAAAATTTCCTAGAAGAAATATTTAAGACTGTTGATACAAAGACTGCTTTTGAATTGTTCGTTGCATCTTTAGTAAAGGCTGTAGATGAAACTAAAATTTCACAAGAGGACGAAAATGATAATTTAATTGCTGTTTGGAATGAAAAACTTAGAAGGTACATAAATGAACAGCAGAATTTTGCAAAAAAATAGGAGCGGTAAGAGATGAAGACATTGATTTCTACAGAAATAAAAAATCAGATTGAGAGTGAAATTAGTGTAACTCAATATTCAATCACTATTCTTACGGCGTTTTGTACAAAAAAGGCTATTGAGTTTATAGAAAATCAATTGCCTAAAAATATTCAGAAAAAAAGAATACTAGTGCGAATGAATATGACAGATGTTATATCAGGAGCTACTGATTTGGAGATATTTCCATATTGTAAGGGCAAGGGATGGGATGTATATATTAGATTTGACATGCATGCGAAAATATACATATTTGACAATAAGCGTTGTGTTTTAGGTAGCGCAAATTTAACAGGTAAAGGTTTAGTTGATAACGAGGGGAATTGTGAAATTGCGGCTGCGTATAATATGGATAATGAAGACATTCGGAAAATAGATAGTATATTTAATGATGCAATTTTAATGAATGATGAAATTTATGATCTGATGCTACAGGAAATAAAACATTTTCCTGATAAATCACATGTATCATGTACCTGGTCAGATAATATTAAATCTCGCATGCACCCGGAATGTAGAGTTCTCTTTACATCTGATTTTCCGCAATATAGTGATTATCGAAAATATTATGGTAGAGAAATAGAATTTTTAAATCTCTCTAGCGATTGGGGGATTGAAGATTTGAAAACAGAATTTACGAATAGTAAACCTTTTTTGTGGCTCAGAAATCTTGTACATAATAATGGTAATGAAATGTATTTTGGAACGATAACGGCTAGTTTGCATAAAGCGTTAATTAATGAACCAGCTCCATACAGGAAAGAGATAAAAGTATTATTAAGTAATTTGCTGCAATGGATACAAGATTTAGAAATACATGATTTTATTATTGATAGACCTAATCATTCTCAAAGGGTGAAAATTAGTTGATGAGGATTAAATAGGTAGAATGTGATATATGAGTTAAGAGGAAATAGCAGAAGGTCGACAGTTATTATTTTAAAATGATGTATTAAACGAAGAAGGAAACTTATGGATTTAAAAGGTGCAGAAATACGCAATATATATGATTTATGCAAGAAAATACAGGGTGGTTCGAGTGAAACAGTAAGTTTAAATATTAATATACCATATTATCAAAGACATTATCATCAAATATGCTTGTAATAGATGAGCTTAAGTTGCAGGTACATTCTAGCATATTAAAGAAACTAGATGGTTATAGTAAGAGGTTGATGCAGGGATAAGGATAGAGGAGAGATACTGTATATGGATAAAATATTGAGAAACCCTAATATATGGGATTTACATATTCATACACCATTAGGAACGCCCACAAAGAAAAATTATGGAGGGGTATCAGCAGAGAAGTTTGTGGATGAAATTATAAAGATATATGAGCATGCAAATAATAAAATTGGAATGATTTCATTTACAGATCATAATAAAATAAATGTAGAGGCATATCATTTATTTCGGCAAAAAAGCGATATAGCAATAATTCCGGGCGTAGAAGTTGATGTATATCTAACAAAAAATGAAAAAAATGCAAAGCATATAATTTTCTATTTTGAGGAGAAAGAGCTTGATAATATTGAGGGATTAAAAAGAATAATTGAAAAATATATCGATGAAAACGAGAAAGTATATTTTGAAGATTTTGTTATGCATTTAATTTACAATAAAAAAAGATTTGCAGTATCTCCGCATGCTTTCAAGCAGGGTAAAAGGGGAATTGATTTTGATTGGTTTGATGAAGTTTCCGCTGATAAGGGTACAAATGAATTTTCAGGATTATTTTTCCCTTTTTGGGAAGCAGGTGGAAAAAGTGATATTTGTAAGGCAATTGAGTTTTTGAATGAACAATATGGAGAGGAAGAGAATAAACAGGCGGTAATTGCATTCTCGGATTCTGCTGATTATGAAAAAATTAAAAGGTATATAGAAAACCCACACCAATATTTTTTGTGCCTCAACTCATTTAAAGGGTTATTGTTAGCAGGAAGTGATAAAAGTAGGATATTATATGAATATGAGGACAGACCACAGAATAATCCATCAGAGAAGATAAAACATATTGTATTATCCGATGATTTGAAAAAGGTGGGGAAAAATAATGCGATTGAACTGGAATTATCTGACAGATTAAATGTAATTGTGGGAGGAAGAGGAAAGGGAAAGTCTGCATTATTAGATGCAATTGTTTATGCGATAGATGAAAAAAAGATTGAGGATAGAAATAGAGCAGCTTTTGTAAAAAAATTTAATGTTAAAATAACTAATTTTAATGGTGTATCTTTATCCTCAGATACTAATATAGTATATTTCAGGCAGTCTTATATAAATGAAATTTTTAATGGAAATAGCCAGGAGAAATTGGAAAGTTTTTTTAAAAAACAATTTTCTGAAAATGATGCTGTTTCTTATAGTATATCCGATATAAAATCAATTGTTGAGAAAAGTGAGACATTTCCTGCAGTAGATGATTTAAATGTTGCTGATGATTTGAAAAATATAATTTACATTGGAAAAAAATCTGCGAGTTTATCAGTCAAGTCTAGACGAGGAAATAAGATACCGCTTTTCGTTAATGACGAAGGATATGATAAATGTATACGGAAATTACTACCAGATAATAATGAAATTTGGGATGAAAAATTGGAAGCTGTATTCAAGCAATTTGTCGAGCAACTTTTAGAAAACATTGTTAAATATAATTACAATATTATTTTTGAAAATCAATTTCCGAAGTTAATGAAAAAAATGATCGATGCACAAAAAAGAAAAAGGAGTAATGAGGATAAGAAGAAAGGAGAGAGCAAGGAAAGGATTGAACAAAAATTAAGGTTTTTATATAATAAAGAACTTGAACGAATGCGCCAAATAAATAAACTATATGAGATTGATATGAGTAAAACAGAAATTAGTATTCAATATTCAGAGTATTCGGGGGAGAAGGATAATAAATTCTTTTTTGTGTCAGTTTCTAATAAAGAGCACCCTGTAGAATATGCCAAAAGAATGATAGTAGAATCTGTGAATAAGACGATAAAAAAGGGGTTTGACAAAAAGGGGGTAGCGGATATATTCAGAGAATATGCGACTACAAATGAATTAGATGGTAAGACAAAGGATTCGGTTACATTTACAGAACTGGTTCGAAAAATATCTGAATTTGAAGGATTAAAAGTAGAAAAGGTACAAAGAATTATATATAAAGTAGGCGATGAATATATTGATTTACATAAAACTTCTCCTGGGACACAAACAAATGCAGTTATGGAGTTTATATTGCATACAGATTCAACAGTACCATTGTTTATTGATCAACCAGAAGATAATATTGATAATGAAGCTAGATATGCACAATTAACGCGATGGATTAGAACTCAAAAGTACAAGAGGCAGATTATTTTGGTGACTCATGATGCTAATATTGTAATAAATGGAGACGCTGAATGCGTTATTATGGCAAATCATACAGGCGATAAATTTAGTTACGATTATGGAGCATTAGAGTATGGGGATATATTAGATAAAGCAGCGGTTATCCTTGATGGTGGAAAAACTGCTATTCATAGGAGGATAGAAAAATATGGAGAATGATTTATGTATTAAATTTAAAGAGGAGGATAAGGATATTATTATTAATATTCTGCAGCCTGATTTAGCCAATCTAATTCATGAAATTGTGGCAAATAATTTAAAAGTTACAAAGGAAAATATCGAAATTAATACAGAAAACACGGAATTTGATAAAGATGAATTTTTGGAAATATTAGTAAATGTTCATGAGGAATTTGTTCAAGAAATTAATAAATTTTATAACAATATTCAGAGAGATATAAAAACTTATTATTCTGATGAAGAATTAAGTAAAATGATTATACAGAAGGTAAAGGATAATAATTATGTAAAATTATAGTTAAATAAAAGGGGTGGTAAGTAAGTGAAACAATTTTTATATCTTGATATTGACATTATTAATTCAATTATTACTCAAACAGAGAAGGGTCTTGTACAAAGTTTGTCTAATGAGGAAGTTTCTAGTGAAATGGAATCAAACAGTTTAAATGTGTCTGTAAATAGTGTAGGAACGATAGGCGGTTCAATAGCAAAATTAGCTAAAGCAGAAGCAAACCTTTCTGGAAGTTTAGAAAGTATAGAAGGAGGAAGTTTAACATCGACTTCAAGAGAGATTATTAGTAAAACATTACATGATGCAGCTTTTGATATTGCGTATACATACATTGCCCCATCCCAAATTAAATTGGAAAGTCAGAGCAATGATGATACTGGCGATTATGTTGAACTGACAAGGGTCTTTGATTTTGTTGATTTAGATTATCTTGAAAAACTTTTTGAAAAAGATGGTATTATTAATTATATTAAGAAAATTTCAGTAGAACAAATTGAAAAGAAAGCAGAAAAAGTTAAAGAAGGATATTTTACCAAACTATTTAATATTACTCCGACGAGATGATAAGGGGTACGAAATTTTTGCTTTAAAAAGTTCGTTTACCAGTCCGGTTTTGGCTGAGCAGATGAAGGACATTATTGAATATAGAACAATGGAATATTACCGAAGGCGGTATATCGGTTCCCAATAAGTAAAATCCCTGTTGTCTTTTACCGCCTTACCATATATAATAAAAAATATTTCCAATCACACCAAAGAGGGAGAATCGTCTTATGGACAACAATATCTTAGAACGAATCGAGCAGTTGAAAAAAGAGAAGAACGCTGTAATCTTAGCCCATTACTATGTGGACGGCAAGGTGCAGCAGCTTGCCGATTATGTGGGGGATTCCTATTATCTTGCCAAGGTGGCAGCTAAGACGGAGGCGGAGAATATTTTATTTTGCGGCGTGTCCTTTATGGGGGAAAGCGCCAAGCTGTTAAATCCGGAAAAGCGGGTGGTGATGGCGGACCGGTCCGCCGACTGTCCCATGGCCCATATGATTACGCCGGAGCGGATTGCCGAGGTCCGGGCGGAGTATGATGATTTGGCGGTGGTGGCCTATGTCAATTCCACTGCGGAGATTAAAGCCGTATCGGATGTGTGCGTGACCTCCTCCAATGCGGTAAAGGTGGTAAGCCGGATTGCGGCAAAGAATATCTTCTTTGTTCCCGACAACAATTTAGGCCGCTATGTGGCGAAGCAGTTGCCGGATAAGCATTTTATTTTCAACGACGGCTACTGCCATGTCCATAAGGACATTGCTGCGGCGGATGTGCAAAAGGCAAAGGAGCTTCACCCGGAAGCGCTGGTGCTGACGCATCCCGAATGCAGCATGGAAGTGTTAGAGATTTCTGATTTTGTAGGCAGCACTTCGGAGATTATCGACTATGCCACAGGCAGTCAGAAAAATACCTTTATTATTTGTACGGAAATGGGCGTGTTCTTTGAGCTGATGCAGAAGAATCCGGACAAACGGTTCTATTCCGTCGGCCACAGGCAGTTCTGCCCCAACATGAAAAAGGTAACCTTAGAAGGTCTGGTAAAGGCGTTAGAGACATTGGAACCGGAGGTTTTGCTCCCGCCGGAGATTATGGAAAAGGCAGTAGTGCCTTTGCAGAAAATGTTGGAGTTAGCGGAGTAGGGATATCCCTACTCCACATAGAATTTACTGCGCCATTTAATGGCCTCCTCCCGGTACTGGCTGGCCACATCCATCAGTTCGTTATACTGTTTTTTGGCGCTTTCAATCATGGCGTTCTGGCTGCGCAGCAGCTTATCCCGCTCTATAAGCTGGGTTTCTTTGATATGCAGGTCTTCTTTTAGCTTATCCATGGTGCCGTTGAGCGCATCCATTTCCTGGGCGTGCATTTCGTTCCGCTCCTCCTCAAAATCCTCCCGGTTTCCGAGGACGCTGCACTGATACTGGGCGTCCATCTTTAAAATCTTATGGAAGAAATCATTGTAAATATTGATAAATACATAATCGTCTGCCGGAAAGACCGCCACTTTTGGCAGGATGGGGAAGCTGTCCGGAATTGTCACATGCACCTCCTGCTGAAAGGGAAAGACGCATTTTACCGAGTAGGAATGGTCAACCGGATTCTGCATGACATAAAACAGCAAAAGCTGTTTATTGAACACCAGAATCTGCGGCTGGAAATATTCCAGCGAGTCTGTGTGCGCTAACCGGAACAGGGAACCGTTTTCCGTAATGCTCTTGACGAGCAGGCTGTGTTCCGTACTCACATAGGCGTAGTAAATGGTCCCGTTATAAATGGTGCTGGTTAAGTCTCTCGCATAGTCGTTGCACAGCACATTGGGGCGGCTGATGCTCTCACGGTTCATGGTGCGCAGGTGGATTTGATTGTTTACATAATATAGAAGCAGTTTTTGATTCTGCTCTGTGGTATATATGTGTTCCATAAATTTTTTTCCATTTTTTTATTATTCATATGTCACAATAGAAAAAATAGAACATATTATGTAGTAAACAATAAAAAAGGAAATGCATTATGGCTAAATGTAAATGTGGAAACCGGCCGAGAATTGTCAGCAATGCCGTACAGAGTATGTCGGGAAATGGCGCCGGGAGCGGGAACAACAACGGCTCCGGCTGCTGCGTGGATGTCTGTACCAATCCGATCTGCGCAGATCCTTCTGTGTTAAGCCTGATGGCTCCGTTAATCTATGATGAAATTGGAATTAACCTTTGTGCAAGTTTTGCCATTGGTACGGATATCGCAACAACCTATCCGACGGTTACGAACGCTACCTTAAAGGTAATCAACGCCATCTACGGTTACGGAACCGGCGATGTGCTGATTGAATCCATCACCGGCAGGCCCAACTGCTATGTGGTTACGTTGTCCAACATCACGATCCAGTTTGCCATGGATTTATACGACGCTGCCGGCAGGCTTGTGGCAACGGTTTATCCGACGGCTCTGTTCCTGCCTGCGGATACCTCGGCAGCCACCTATGATGAGGACACCAATCCCTCCTCCGTTGAGCTTGAGATTTTTGCGCCCTATGGTCTGTCTTATAATACCGCAGGCGCAGCGCCTACGCCGATTATTAACTTTCAGGGATTTGCGGCAACCAACAACTATGTCCGCCAGGGCCTGAATCTTTATGCTATCGCTAAGATTTTGGATTTCAGCACGGACGACAGCACAGTGACGGCAGGTCTTACCCTCGTGCTGCAAAGCCTCTATTTTGCGGGCTATCAGGTAAACAGTGCCGGCAAGATTGACACGCCGAAGGGCAGCATTTTAACGCCGGATAATTCCGACTGTATGCGGTTCGTTGCCGGAGACTTGTTAAATCTGGCAATCAAGCCTTTGGACTTGGGCGCAGGCAGCTGTCCGGAGCAGTACAAACAGGACTGCAATGCGCAGAGCCCTTGCAGCAACAATGCAGATGACGATACCGTCGTTATTCCGGGCATTGGCGCAGCGGCAGTCGCACAAGAGGCGTCCGAACCAGCGCCCGCAGAGGAAGCGCCGGCAGAATAAGCAAAATGGAATATGCCGGAACCATATTGCTTTTGCCAGTGTTCATAGATACGTCACCTCACCTGACAAAAAAGGCGGGCTTGGTCCCGTCTTTTTTTATGGCTAAAATTACCAATCATTTTTGGATATATTGATATTGCCAACTGCATAAAATAGAGATAGAATAGTTTTAGAATGAATTTTTAGTACAGGCTTGGGGGAGTCTGTACCGGAGGAGGCCATAATGCGCAAGAAATCACACATTTCTCTGGCAAAGCACATTGTGAATATCGCGGATATTCAGAATTTTGACAAGCATAAGAAAGCATTTTATGTGGGGAGCATTTTACCGGACTGCAAGCCGTCCTTCCTCACGAAGCGGCATGAGATTAACGGAACCTTTGACTTGGTGGAGAAGGGGATTGAAAAGCTTACCAGAGGATATCAGAATATCGAGGAACTGTCCACAGCCTATTTCACAAGGTTAGGCGAGGTGATGCACTACATTGCCGATTACTTTACCTTTCCCCATAACCGGGAATACGACGGCACGATGAAGGAGCATTGTATCTATGAGGGCCGACTTAAGCACAGGCTGCGGGAATATATCCGCACCTTAAATGAGCGGGATATCCAAAAATGGAAGGAGAGCATTCATTTAGAGGATTTAGAGCGGTTCCGCAGCGTGGCCGATATCTGCGCCTATCTGAAAGAACAGCACAGGAACTATATTCAACAGGGACGCCATTCCGTAGAGGAGGACTGCCGGTATATTGTCTCTATCTGCTCGAAGGCCGCCTTTGCCATTTTGCATGTGTGCCTCCTGTCCATGGGCTGCCGCAAGGGGTACGTCCGGGTGCAGATGTAATATACTGTGGCTGTATATCTGTTTTTCATTGCCTATTCCCCGCATTTAGTGTAAAATGTGATACAGGACGACAAGGGGGATATGTATGGCAGAAGAATCTTTAATTTATACGAACGAAAAATGTATCGGCTGCAACAAGTGCATTAGTGTATGCAGCTGTCCCGGCGCCTGTGTGTCCGTTGATAAGGACGGAAAGAATCACATTGAGGTGGACGGCGATAAATGTGCGGCCTGCGGGGCCTGCTTTGACGTCTGTGAGCATGGGGCAAGGGAGTTTCATGACGACACGGAGCGTTTTTTTGCGGATTTACAGCGGGGAGAGAAGATTTCTTTGTTGGTTGCCCCGGCTTTTCCGGCAAACTATCCGGAGGAGTACGGCAGCGTCTTAGGCGGGCTTAAGGCGTTAGGGGCGAACCATATCATCAGCGTCGCATTCGGCGCGGACATTACCACATGGGGATATCTCAACTATATCAAAGAGCATGATTTTGTGGGCGGCATATCACAGCCCTGTCCGGCTGTGGTGGGTTACATAGAACGGCATCTGCCGGAACTGATTCCCAGACTGTTTCCTGTGCAAAGCCCCTTAATGTGCGCGGCCATTTATGCGCGCCGGGAGATGGGGATTACCGACAAGCTGGCCTTTATCAGCCCCTGCATTGCCAAGAAATTAGAGATTGACGATCCCAACAATCATGGCTATGTATCCTATAATGTGACATTTGAGCATCTGATGCGGTATGTGCGGGAGCACAATATATCAGGGCCCTTTGAGACCGGAGAGATCGAGTCCGGTTTAGGTTCCATTTATCCCATGCCCGGCGGCCTTAAGGAGAATGTCTGCTGGTTTTTGGGGGAGGAGGTCTTTATTCGTCAGGTGGAGGGGGAGAAGCACCTTTACCATTATCTGGAAAAGAACCGGCAGCGGATAGAAAAAGGCGCCACCTCGTATCTGTTCATTGATGCATTGAATTGCAGCTCCGGCTGTATTTATGGTACGGGCTGTGAGGAGGATAAGATAGAAGACGACCAAGTGTTAGAGAATCTCTTGCAGATTCGTGAGGATGCCAAGAAGGAGGGAACCGACAGCCCATGGGGCAGGGAGTTAACGCCTGAACAGCGGCTTGCAGAGTTGAACCGGCAGTTCGCCCATCTGAATTTGACGGATTACCTTCGGGAGTATACGGATTTATACACCGAATTTGTCTATCCTACGGATGCGGAGCGGCAGACGATTTTTACCGAGATGAAAAAGCTGACCTATGAGGACCAGCATATCAACTGTTCCAGTTGCGGTTACGAGTCCTGCTACCAGATGACCGAGGCGATTCACAACGGATTCAACAAGAAGGAAAACTGCATCTATTATATGAAAAAGATTATCGAGGAGCAGCGGGATGCGGCGGAGCAGGCGAAGGTGGAGATTGAGCAGGCCAGCCGGATGAAGTCGGACTTCCTCGCCAACATGAGCCATGAGATACGGACGCCGATGAATGCGGTAATCGGCATGACGGAGATGGCCCTGCGGGAGAAGCTGTCGCCGGACGCCAGAGACTATATGCACCAGATTAAGTCCTCCGGGCGGGAGCTGTTAGCGATTATCAATGATATTCTGGATTTTTCCAAGATTGAGTCCGGCAAAATGGACATCATTCCGGTAGAATACGAGACCATGTCGATTATCAATGATGTGGTGAATATCATTATGACGCGGATTAAGAATAAAGATATTGAACTGATTTTGGATTTGGATACGGATATTCCCCGCATGGTGCTCGGCGACAATATCCGCATTAAGCAGGTGTTGATTAATCTGGCGAACAATGCGGTGAAGTTTACGGACCATGGCAGGGTAAGGGTGAAATTCCACTATGAGCGGTTAGATGAAAAGAACTTAGATATGCAGATTGCCGTGGAGGATACGGGAATCGGTATCCGTCCGGAGGATTTGGATAAGCTGTTCGCCTCCTTCCAGCAGGTTGACAGCAAGAGGAACCGGAACATTGAAGGGACCGGATTGGGCCTTGCCATATCCCGGCAGCTGATGCTGCTTATGGGCGGCGAGGTGTCGGTTGCCAGCACATACGGCGAGGGAAGTACATTTTCTTTCCATTTTCCACAGCCGATTGTGGATGAAAAGCCCAGCATTTTTGTGTCGGAGCCGGAGAAGAAATCCGTCGCTTCCGTCATTGCGTCCGATTATGTGAGGGAGCAGCTAGAGGCGGATTGTAAGCGGCTTTCCGTTTCCTATCGGGAGTTAGAACGGCCGGAGGAGATTGATCCGGCCGGATTAGAGGAGGGCGAACATTTTCTGATTTTAGACAAAGCCTGCCTCACGCCGGAGTGGGAGGATTTTGCAAGGAACCATATCCAGGTGAAAACGGTGCTTTTGGTGGATTTCTTTGATACGGACAAATACGATACCTCCGTGTATATGGTGATGAAAAAACCGCTTTATGCATTGAACTTAGCGTCCCTGCTAAACGGCGAGAGACTGCATTATGAGGATGATGAGGAAAATGTCTACAAGGACTTTACCTTTGTTGCGCCGGAGGCGGATGTGCTGATTGTGGATGACAATGCGGTAAACCTGACTGTGGCGGAGGGCATTTTAAAGCCCTTGCAGCTTAGGACGCAGACGGCTCAGAGCGGCAGGGAGGCCATTGAAAAGATAGAGATGTACCATTTTGACCTGGTATTTATGGATCATATGATGCCGGAGATGGACGGCATTGAGGCCACACATTTAATCCGGCAGTTGGATTCCCCCAACAGCAAGGTGCCGATTATTGCGCTTTCTGCCAACGCCGTAGAGGGGGCGCGGGATATGTTCTTAAAGGAGGGCATGGATGATTTTGTCTCCAAGCCTATTGAGATGCGCGCCATTACCGAGAAGGTAAAGCAATGGCTGCCGCAGGAGAAGATTCAGCCTGTGGACCAGGCCGATTTAGAGGCGGCGGAAACCGAGGAAGAGATAGAGATCGGGGATTTAAATGTGAAGGAGGCAGTGAAACTTTTGGGCAGCCGGGAGATGTTCTTTACCGTATTAAAGACCTATTACCGGGCCATTGAAAAGAGCGCGGATTCCATTGCCCGGAAGAAACGGGAAGGCGACTGGAAGGGGTATACGATAGAGGTGCATGCCCTGAAGAGCAGTTCTAAGCAGATTGGCGCCATGGTGCTGTCCCAGGAGGCGGCCCGGCTGGAGGCAGCCGGCAACAAGGGCGACATTGATGCGATTCATCGGGATACGGACCGCCTTCTTGCCCATTACCGCAGCTATATCCCGCTGTTAGCACCTTACTGCGCCGAGCAGGAGACGGGGCCTGCCGCAAAAGAGGACATTACCGGAGAACGCTTGCAGCAGTTCTTTGCGGATATGCGGGAGGCGGCGGACAATCTGGATTTGGACAGCATGGAAAAGGTGGGCGAAGCCATGCGGGGCTATGCATATCCCGCTGCCGAGGAGGAATTTCTCCACAGGCTGCTGCAGGCTGTGGAGGACATTGATACCGACGCCTGCTGTGAGATTGTGGACGAGTGGGAGCAGGCCCGGTTTTCCTGATATATAGTACAGATAGAATTGCAGCTAAGGAGAATCAGCAGGCACTATAGGCCGGAGGATGCTGATATTTAAGGAACAGACAGGATGGAGGAAACAGAAAATGGAATTATGGGATATATATGATATTAACAAGCAGCCCACCGGACGCACGATGGAGCGGAACGACTGGAACATGAAGGAGGGAGACTATCACCTGACCGTGTTAGGGGTGGTGGCAAGGCCGGACGGTAAATTTTTGATTACCAGACGGGTGATGACTAAGGCCTGGGCCCCCGGATGGTGGGAGGTGTCCGGCGGCGCCGTCCAGGCCGGGGAAACCTCCGAGGAAGCGGTGTTCCGGGAGGTAAAGGAGGAGACCGGTCTGGATGTGTCAAAAGCGGAGGGCGGTTATCAGTTTACCTACCGGCGGGAAAACCCGGAGGAGGGGGATAACTATTTCGTAGACGTGTACCGCTTTATTCTGGATTTTGAAGAATCGGATATTGTTCTGCAGGAGGAGGAGACCGGCGGATATATGCTGGCGGATTTAGAGCAGATTAAGGCTTTTGCGGATCAGGGAATCTTTCTCCACTACGACAGTATTTGCAAAGTGTTCAAAATGTGAAAAAAATTTCAAAAAAATGTAACAAATAACAATGGTTTTATTTTCCTGTTTGTGATATACTTCAATTATGTATGTACAAAGTTTTTGTTGTGCGTGTTAGGAGGAAGTATGGCGGATTGGAATTTAGCCTTTGATTATGCGGCAGGCTTTTTTTTGCTGCTAATCCTGTTATGGTATGTAAATGATAAGAAAATTCCATTACGAAGCCACAGGGCCTTTCTGGTGCTGGTGGTGAATGCGTATGTATCCACCGTGTTGGAGGTCGCGGCTACATTGATGGCCCGCAACATGGAGGCAGTGGGCTATAACGGCTTTTTTGTCGTGATGACGCTGCAGAATCTCGCGATGAATGTGCTTCCGATTACCTTTACCTTTTACATATTGCAGTTGGCTCATATCGATATATTCCGGAATCAAAAGCTGCATAACTTTTTTAAGTACAGCATCTGGGCGCATGTGATTATCTGTGCGCTGAATTTCAAATTCCACTGGTTCTTTGTCTTTGAGGACGGTCTCTTTCAGGTAAAGCCGGCGGGCTTTTTGGAGTATGTCATTGACGGGTTGATGCTGACTCTCTGTGCACAGGTTCTCGTGAAATCCAAACGCAGGTTTCTCTATATCAAGATGATTCCCCTGCTTTTTACAATAGTCTGCACGATTGGCGCTGCCGTTTTGCAGCTGCGTTTTTATATTCCTGCGCTGAATCTGATGCAGGCCACAATCTGTATGACATTATATTATTATCAGCAGAATACGGGAATGGTAACCGATGTTGTGACGAAGCAGTTTAACCGGCGGTTTATGGGCGAGTATCTCCGGAGCAAATATTTAGAGCACAGGGAGTTTGCCGTGATTGTGATTGCCATGGATGATTTCAAATTTGTCAATAAGACCTATGGCGTGGAGACCGGCGACAATCTGCTTTACCAGGTGGGCAATTATTTGGAGAAGCTGGATGTATACCAGACGGTGTTCCGCTTCGGCTCTGACCAGTTCTGCATTGTGCTCAATAAGAAGGTCAAGAATATGGGCGAGGTTGCGGAGATGATTCAGGAACGGTTCCACCACCCCTGGTACAGCGAGACGCAGACGGCGATTATGATGTCCGCTTCTATTTGCTGTATTGAATGTCCAAGAGAGGCGGAGGATTACGGCGAGCTGATTGAAGTGATGGACTATTCCATGACGCTTGCCAAGAAGACCAGAAGAGGGCGCATTACCAAGGCCAGTGAGATTGAGTTGGATAAGATTCGTCAGGAAAAGGCGATTGAAAAGGCCATTAAAGAGGCCATTGATAAGGATGAGCTACAGGTATATTATCAGCCTATTTTCTCCGTCAGCAAGGGTGTATACAATTCGGCGGAGGCGTTGGTGCGGCTGCATAATGACGAGCTGGGCTGGATTTCACCGGAAGATTTTATCCCCATCGCAGAGAAGAACGGCCTGATTTTAGAGATGGGCGAGATGATTTTAGAGAAGGTCTGCCGGTTTATACGGGATTTCAAACTTTCCGAGACGACGGTGGAGTACATAGAAGTCAACATCAGTCCCGTGCAGTTGATTCAGTTGAATTTTGCCGACAGGGTTAAGCATATTCTGGAGAAATACGGCGTCAAGCCGGAACAGATTAATATCGAGATTACAGAGACGGCGACCATGAATTCCGTAGCTACGGTGAATAGCAACATCAATGAGCTGGTGGATTACGGTATCAGCTTTTCACTGGACGACTACGGCTCCGGCAATGCGAATATTGACTATATTAACAAGATGCCCTTTAAGATTATTAAGATTGATAAGTTCATTATCTGGGATTCCTTTAAGAACAGCAAGGCGGGCATAACTTTGGAATACACGATTGGTATGCTGAACGCCTTAGAGCTTTACATAGTGGCTGAGGGCGTGGAGAACGAAGAGATGAAGCAGCGGCTGGCAGATTTCGGCTGCCATTATATGCAGGGCTGGTATTATTCTAAGGCGGTGCCGGCGAATGAATTTATGCAGCTGCTTGGCGCGCAGTAAAATGGGTGGTAAGGAGAGGAACCAAATATAAGGAGGACATAGGAATGGCATGTTTTATCGTACCTGCCGCTGAAGCAGTGGTTACAACTGTGGCGGCAAAAGCATTTAAGGCAAAAGAAAAAGCAGAACTTAGCGAGGCAACAAAGGAGGAGCTTTCTAAGGCGTCCGGTAAGATTCCGTTTTCTAAGAAGATGGGTTGGCTGAATCAGATGCTCTGGGGCGGTTCCGCTCTGTTGGCTTTTGAACATGTATGGCATGGGGAAGTTGTGGCGTGGTTTCCATTTTTAACTGCAATGGAGACAAAGGAGGGAGCCATGACGATGCTTCATGAGATGTCCACTGTCGGGGTGGGCATGGCGGTTTTAGTAACGGCAGTCTGGGGAGTTTTACTGCTTGTGTCTAAGACGATGGAAAAGGATATCGAACTAGAAGAAAGTCTTATGCTGGAGGAACAGGCATGACGCTGTTGATTACCCTCTTTGCAGCAATCATTACAACCATCATATGGTATGTGAAGCTGCCGGATGACAGCCTGCGGCTTGGCACGCTTATGTTCATATACTGGGGGGCCTCCCTGATGTGGACGGTAGACGCAGTGTTTGAATATGCCGAATTGGGGGAAGAATTCTTTATGCCGGAGGCTTCGGCGCTGCTTAATGATGCGTTTCTCGGATTATCGGCAGTGGCCTTTGGCCTTTTAATCTGGCTGGTGATTTTGCTGGTAAAGGATCCGAAGGGCGTCATTAAAAAGGCCTTGTTCAGACGGGATTAATCTGCCTGTGCACAGGTTTTATTTTATCGAGCAGGGAAAGAGAGATTATGACAGTACAGGAAATATTGGAGCAGGTGAGCAGCAAAGCCCTGTCTGTGGAGGAGGCGCAGCGTCTCTTAGCAGAGACGGGCTATGAGGAAATGGGTTACGCCAAGCTGGATACAGACAGAAAGAGGCGTACCGGTTTTGCCGAGGTGGTGTATTGCAGCGGCAAGACGGAAGAACAGCTTTTGAATATTTTTAGCCGGATTTATGGGGAGGAAGGCGAGGTGTTAGGCACCAGAGCTACCTTTGCGCAGTATGAGGCGCTGCGCCCGCATTTTCCGGAGCTTAACTATATGGAGAATGCCCGCATTTTAAAAATGGAAAAGCCGGACAAGGAGCATATTGGGAATATCGCCGTCTGTACCGCAGGTACGGCGGATATCCCTGTGGCGGAGGAAGCGGCGTTGACCGCGGAGTTTTTCGGCACTAAGGTGACGAGGGTATATGATGTAGGAGTCAGTGGAATACACAGGCTCCTTTCCCGATTAGAAGAGGTTCAGTCCGCAAACTGCGTTGTGGCTGTGGCGGGCATGGAGGGGGCCATGGCCAGCGTCTTAGGCGGTCTTGTCCGCAATCCGGTCATTGCAGTGCCTACCTCCGTAGGCTATGGCGCAAGCCTGAACGGCCTGTCCGCGCTGCTGACCATGATTAATTCCTGCGCTAACGGCGTTGCTGTGGTTAATATCGATAACGGTTACGGCGCAGGCTATCTTGCGGCCCAGATTAACCGTCTGGCAGTTCGCAGATAAGCAATGACAAAACGCTTAATCAGGAGGAAGAAAATGTCCCATACAATGTATTTGGAGTGTTACTCCGGAATCAGCGGCGATATGTTGGCAGCCGCCCTTTTAGATTTAGGCGCAGACTGGCAGGTGCTTGAGGAGGTCCTTAACAGCCTGCCGGTTTCCGGTTTTCAGGCTAAGGTAAGCCGGGTGATGAAATCCGGTATTGACGCCTGTGATTTTAATGTGATCCTGTCGGAACAGGATAACCATGACCACGATATGCAATATCTCTATGGACATCTTCATGGGGAGTATTCGGTAAATGAAGGACATGCACATGAACACCCGCACCATCACGGTGACGAAGAACATTCGGATGGGCACTCGCACCATCACGGTGGCGGGGAACATTCGGATGGGCATTCGCACCATCACGGCGGCGAAGAACATTCACATGAGCATGCTGGCCATGAACACCCGCACCATCAAGATGGCGAAGGACATACCCATGCCGTCCACCCCGGCCATGTCCATCGGGGCATGAGGGAGATACAGGACATAATCGGGCAGGGAAAAATGACCGAAGGGGCAAGAGCGTTAGCCCTCAAAATTTTCGGCGTTTTAGCGGAGGCGGAATCAAAGGCCCACCATGTACCGGTTGAGGAAGTGCATTTTCATGAGGTGGGGGCCTTGGATTCTATCGTGGATATTGTATCGATAGCAGTCTGCCTGGATAATTTGGGCGTTACCAAAGTGATTGTGCCCGAGCTGTGGGAAGGAAAGGGGACTGTCCGCTGCCAGCATGGCATATTGCCGGTGCCGGTACCGGCGGTCTGCAACATTATGGAGACCTATGGCCTGCCGCTTAAGATTACCGACATTATGGGGGAATTAGTTACGCCAACCGGAGCGGCGGCGGTAGCCGCCATTAAGACCGAAGACCGTCTGCCCGAACATTTTGTGATTCAAAAGACCGGCCTTGGAGCGGGCAAGCGGCAGTATGCCTGTCCCGGAATTTTGCGGGCAATGTTGATTGAGGAGAAATGATGAACGAAGCGCCGATTTTAAAGAATAAAATATATCTGTATCTGACGGAATTTTTTTCGGGAATGTCTGTTATGGCTGTGGAGTTAGGAGCCAGCCGTCTGCTTGCGCCGTATTTCAGCTCTTCCCAGATTGTGTGGACCATTATTATCGGTACTATTATGATTGCCATGGCTTTGGGGAACATATATGGGGGCAGGAGCGCAGATAAAAATCCCAATCCGGACAGGCTTTATCGGAGGCTGCTCATTGCGGCTGTCTGGATTGCGGCCATTCCGGTAGCCGGAAAATATGTCATTATGGGAATTTCAGCGGTTCTGGTATTTTCAGTGAACAGCGGCTTTCTAATCTGGGCGGCCTTTGCGGCCTGCATGGTTATCTTTGTGTTTCCCTTGTTTTTGCTCGGAACGGTAACGCCCTCTTTGGTGAAATATACGGTGGACAGTCTGGACGACAATGGAAAGACGGTGGGGACGCTTGGGGCGGCCAATACAATCGGCAGTATTTTGGGAACCTTTCTTCCCACCTTTGTAACCATACCGGCAGTGGGAACCTCCATTACCTTTTTAATCTTTGCGGGAATTTTGCTGGTCCTCGCGCTGGCTTATTTTATCAGCCGCCGGGCAGGGAAAAAAGCGGTTGCGGCGAGTCTGGTTTTATTTCTTCTCTGCTGCGCATTGGGGCATGACAACAGTTTTGCCTTCTGGGAAAAGGATTTAGCCTACGAGGGGGAGTCGATTTATAACTACTTACAGGTAAAGGAGGACGAAGAAAATGTTATCCTCTCCACCAATGTATTGTTCGGCGTTCAGTCCATACTGAAAAAAAACGGCAGCCTGACCGGCATGTACTACGATTATGCTCTGGCGGCGCCCTTTATGGCGGGGATTTCCGAAAAGGAAAATGCGAAAATCCTGATTCTCGGCATGGGGACCGGAACCTATGCGTCCCAGTGCCGGCGTTACTTTGAAAATGCGGATATTGAGGGCGTGGAGATTGATGAAAAGATTATCGCATTGGCAGGAGACTATTTTGAACTGCCGGAGGACATACCGGTTACCAACTACGACGGCAGGGCGTTTTTAAACGCGGTTAAAAATCAGTATGATGTGATTATGGTGGACGCCTATCAGGATATTACCATTCCCTTTCAGATGTCCTCGGTAGAATTTTTTACCCTGGTGCGGGAACATTTAAAAGAGGACGGCGTTATGGTCGTCAACATGAATATGCGGGGGCAGCGGGAGGGAAACATTAACCAGTATCTCGCCGATACCATTTCAGAGGTTTTTCATGAAATCTATACCATTGATGTGCCGGGAACCACGAACCGGGAATTGTTCGCCTCCAACTCTCCGGATATGACAGAGCAGATGAAGGCGGATTTGGAAAAAGCGCCGGAGCAGCTAAAGGAAATGATGCTGTCCGTCCATGACCGGCTTGAGCCCTATGAGCCGGGCGGTTATCTGATGACAGACGACAAGGCGCCGGTGGAGCTTTTGGGTATGCAGGTCATTGACGATATTATTATGGATGAACTTCAATATTACAGGGAAATATATGAGGAGAAGGGACTCAAAGGACTTTTGGATTCGATGTAAAAAACAATAGGCAAAATGTCTCAGCCGGTGTATAATCATTTTATGCATTTTAAGAGGGGCGCAACAATACGATATGGAGAGTGAAACTATGGAAGAGAACAGAAAAATAGCGATTATTACAGATTCCTGCGCAGATGTTCCGGGCGAATTGGTGGAGCAGTACGGCATTTATGTACTGCCTTTAAGGATTAACTGCCAGGATGGTTCCTACCGGGACGGGGTGGATATATTTGCCGCAGACGTCTATGAGCGGTTAAAGACCGAGCTGCCCAAAACCAGTACGCCTACCGGGGAGGACATAGAGGAAATGTTCCGGAAGATTAAGGAGGACGGCTGCGAAAAGGCTATTGCCTTAATGATGTCCGGCGGAATTTCCGGTACCGTCAACCATGTCCGCATCGGCGCGGAGGACTGCGGTATGCCGGTCTGCGTTATTGATACCATGACTTCGAGTATCGGAACCGGCGTGATTGCCGTGCAGGCGGCCCGCTGGCGGGACGAGGGAATGTCCTATGAGGAAATTTGCGACAGGATGCCGAAGCTTTGCAAGGATACCATTGTATTTTTCTCTATTGATACACTGGAATATCTGCAAAAGGGCGGACGGATTGGAAAGATTGCCGCCATGATGGGCACCGCTTTAAATATTAAGCCGATTATTGCCTTTGACGAGGATGGGGAGCTGTACACGCCGGCAAAGGTTCGTGGCCATAAGCTGGTCGCAAAGAAACTGCTGTCTTTGGTAAAGGATCTGGTTGATTTGCCGGAACACGCAGGAAAGAATTATACCCTGATGGTGGCGGATGGCGGAATCCCGGAGGAGCGGGATGCGTTGGAACAGAAGATGCGGGAGATGTTTCCGGACTGCAAGAACCTGATTTGCGCAAGAATCGGGGCAGGACTCAGTACCTATGTGGGACCGGGGCTGTTAGGCGCGGCTGTACAGTTTTTAGATTAGGATTGTGTTGGTATGCAGGATTACATAGAGATTGAAGATTTGAAGATTCCCCTGTCGCTTGTGCGGGGGAAACGGAAGACTTTGGCAATCAGCATAACCCCGGAGGCCGGTTTGCTGGTGCAGGCGCCCCTTTCCATGAAAGAAGCGGAGATTGAGCGCTTTCTCCGGCAGAGATGGTACTGGATTTATAAGCAGACAAAGCGGGCTTTAGAGATAAAGCAACACAGGGTAGAGCGGACGCCGGAAGAGGTGGAGCTTTTGAAGGAGAAAGCCAGAAAACGGCTTTTGGAAAAGACGGAATATTACAAAGCGATAATCGGCGTGGACTATAAGAAACTGCGCATTGGCAGCCAGAAGACGCGCTGGGGGAGTTTTAGCAGCAGCGGGACCATTTCCTATAACTGGAAACTGATACTGATGCCGGAGGAGATTATGGATTATGTGGTAGTCCATGAGCTGTGCCACATTTTGGAAATGAACCATTCCAGGGCGTTTTGGGAGCAGGTAGGCCGGGTTTTGCCGGATTACCGAGACAGGAGAAAGTGGCTTAAGGAAAACGGAATGAAATTTTAAGAAGAGAGCGGTATGAAACCTTGTCGTTTGGCACCGCTCTTTTTTTGTTGCTCTTTTTTCTGCTCTTTTGTTGTAAATTGTAAACTGTATGTTATCAATTTGGCGATTTTTGGGGAAACTTCTATATTTTTCCTGTATTTCTATCTATATTCATAGGTGGGAATACTTTTACAGGAGGAAAAATATATGGAGAAGAAAGAACCAAAGATGTTTCCCAATTTTGAAAACCGGGATTTTTATCTCGATTTGGGCGAGCATATTGCTTACTATCGGAAGAAGGCAAAGCTGACGCAGCAGGAGCTTTCTGAGCGGATTGATGTGACAAGGTGTTATTTGAGCCGGATTGAAAGTCCGAATATGGTACAGAGTTTTTCTTTGGAGATTCTGTTTAATATCAGCAAAATATTGGATGTGCCGGTAAAGGACTTTTTTAAACCGCTGCCGGAATCGAAAGATACATTGCGGTGAGGGTGAAAAAACTGTAAAGATAATGATGAAAAATGATTGACAATGCTTTACATGGTTGCTACAATAAAGCTGGAAGGGAGTGATATTATGGCACAGGTAATGGTTAATTTTAGAATGGATGAGGAACTGAAGAGGAAAATGGAAAAAGCCTGCAAGGACATGGGCCTTACTTTGACTTCTGCTTTTACCATGTTTGCGGCAAAAGTTGCCAGAGAACAAAGAATACCATTTGAAGTTGTAGCAGACCCTTTTTACAGCAAGACGAATATGGAGCGATTGGAACGCGCTGTGGCTGATGCAGATGCGGGGAAACATATGTCGGAGCATGAACTAATCGAGGAGGACGAATGAAGAAAATTTGGCATGATGAAGCCTGGGAGGATTATCTTTACTGGCAGAGGCAGGATAAAAGAACGCTGAAAAAGATAAACCGGCTGCTCACAGATATAGACAGAAATGGATATCATTGTACCGGAAAGCCGGAAGCACTGTCTGGCAATCTTGCGGGATGTTGGAGTGTAAGGATTGATGAAAAGAACCGGATTGTATTTCGAATTATAGGGGAGGAGTTGGAGATATTACAATGTGGTTCACATTACAGGGATAAATAAATGCAGGTCATGCAGTAAGAATCCGCACATTTCACGGGAATCTGCATATAATATGGTGAAGAAATTGGGAGTGCGGATATGGAACCAACGATTATCATTGATGCCGGACACGGGGGTTACGACAACGGCGCTTCATATAACGGAAGAAGAGAAAAGGACGACAATTTAAGACTTGCGCTGGCAGTAGGAAGCAGATTAGAGCAGGACGGTTTTCCCGTAGTTTACACAAGAACAACGGACGTATATCAGAAACCCATTGAAAAGGCAAGAATCGGGAATGCCAGCGGCGGGGACTATTTTGTATCCTTCCACCGCAACGCCAGTCCCAATGCCAACACCTACAGCGGCGTGCAGACATTGGTGTACAATGATTCCGGGATTGCCGGAGAGCTGGCACGCAATGTCAATGAAGAAATGACGACAGTGGGCTTTAATGATTTAGGAATACCGGTGAGAAAGGATTTGGTGGTGCTGCGGAGAACCTCGATGCCATCCATTTTGATTGAGGCGGGATTTTTAAATACCGATGCGGATAACCAGACCTTTGATGAAAATTTTGACGCCCTGGCGGACGCCATTGCCAGAGGAATTGAAAAAACCGTAGGAACCGGCAGCGGCAGCAGCGGAACCGGAAACAGCGGCGAAACCGGCGCAAAGCAATTCGGCGTTCAGGTAGGACTGTTCCGGCGGTACGAAAACGCCCAGTATGCCTTAAATGAGCTCCTCGACAAGGGCTATAATGGGGAAATTCGGACCTGGAACGAATATTATGCGGTAGTGGCAGGACCGGTGGACAGTATTGAGGCGGCAAGGACGCTGGAGCGGCAGCTTAGCCAGGATGGGTATGACACGTTAGTTGTTAATTTTTAGGCGGCAGCTAATCTTAAGAAAAAATTTAATAAAAAGGGATAGTATTCTTCTGAAATTATGCTATACTTAATTTAAATAAGTTTACATAATGATAATTGACAGATTAAGAACCGTATCAATGGCAATAAGAGAGGTATATGGATTGTGAATATACAGAAGAATAGATATCAACTGAAGGGTACAAAGAATTTGCATAGAGGAGATTCCGATTTTTGGCTGTATCTGATTTTTGTGATAGCAGCCAGTACATTTTGTATTTTATTAGCCCAGCTTTCTCATGGAAGCAGGCTGAGGGTGTGGTATTATAAGCTTACCCATAATGAAGTGATTGGCAAGGGCATGGAACATATGGACCAGGCGGGCAGAACGGCGGGGCCTGCGGGCAACCTGCTGACGTATTACCGGTTTCAGGAATTTGGAGCCAGTAATCCGGAGGAAGTGGACGTCAATGCGCCCATGGTGGCGTTGACCTTTGATGACGGCCCTAATCCGGAATGTACATCAAGAATTTTAAAGGCGCTTTCTGATAATTATTCCAGGGCAACATTTTTTGTGGTGGGAACCAATGCGGAGAAATATCCGGATATGTTAAAGGAGGTGTTGGGAACAGGCTGCGAGCTGGGGAACCATACCTTTAACCACAAGAAGCTGACAGAGCTTGATGATGCGGAAGCGGATGAGCAGATTGATAAGGTAGACCGGGCAGTGGAGGCGGCTACGGGGGAGAGCACTACGGTAATCCGGCCTCCCTATGGAGCCTATGATGAGGATTTGCTGAACCGGTTAGAGGTTCCTGTGGTGCTCTGGGATTTGGATACAGAGGACTGGGACAGCAGGAATGCGCAGGCCGTTGTGGATAATGTACTGTCGAAGGTAAAAGACGGGGATATTATCTTAATGCACGACATTTATGAGTCCACGGCGGAGGCTGTGGAGATTTTAGTTCCGAAGTTGAAGGAACAGGGCTATATGGTTGTAACGGTAAGCGAGATGGCAAGGTACAAAGGAAAGGAATTAGAGAATCATAAAGCATATGGTAAGATTGGCAACACTGCACAATAAGCGGAAGCTTCGTGCAGTGTTAATTTTTGCGGGAAAGTTAAATATTTTAAGCAAAATGCGGATTTTACCGAAAAAGACCGGTTTGCCACATATTTATTTTTGTGCTATAATAGGGGCGTTTTTAAGGAGGATATTAATATGTGGGCATATGAAAGTGTATTTTATCAGATTTATCCCTTGGGTTTTTGCGGGGCTCCCTTTGAGAATGACGGGCAGCAGGAATCCCGTATATTAAAGGTAATGGATTGGATTCCCCATATTGAAAAGCTGGGGGCCAATGCAATTTACTTTTCTCCGATTTTTGAATCGGATACCCATGGTTATAACACCAGGGATTATACAAAGGTAGACTGCCGCCTTGGAACCAACGAGGATTTCAAGAAGGTGTGCGATAAGCTGCATGAGGCGGGAATTAAAGTCGTGTTAGACGGCGTGTTCAACCATGTGGGCAGAGGCTTCTGGGCTTTTCAGGATGTGCTTAGGAACCGGGAAAACTCGCCGTACCGGGACTGGTTCCGTATCGACTTCGGCGGGAATTCCAACTACAACGACGGCCTGTGGTATGAAGGCTGGGAGGGGAATTTCGATTTGGTGAAGTTGAACCTCCGCAATGAGGAGGTAATCCAGCATATCTTAAGCGCGGTAAAGGGCTGGATAGAAGAGTTTGACATTGACGGGCTGCGATTAGATGTGGCGTACTGCTTAGACCATGATTTCTTAAGGCGGCTGCGCCGGTTTTGTGATGAAGCCAAGGAAGAGTTCTTCTTAGTAGGAGAAACCCTGCACGGAGATTACAACCAGTGGATGAATGACGAGATGTGTCATTCTGTGACGAACTACGAGTGCTACAAGGGGCTGTTCTCCAGCTTTAATTCCATGAATATGTTTGAAATCTGCCATTCTCTGGCAAGGCAGTTCGGGCCGGAGAACTGGACCTTATATAAAGGAAAGCATCTTCTCTCCTTTGTGGACAACCATGATGTCACCAGGATTGCCAGCAATCTGACTAACGAAAAGCATTTGCCGCTCATTTACGCCATGGCCTTCGGTATGCCGGGAATCCCCTGCGTATACTATGGAAGCGAGTGGGGAGCAAAGGCGAATAAGAGCGAGGGCGACCCGGCGCTTCGGGCCAGCTATGACGAGCCGGAGTTTGGGGAACTGGCAGAATGGATTTCCAAACTGGCTGAGGCAAAGAAGAACAGCAAGGCGCTGAATTACGGGAACTTCCGCAATGTGGTGCTTACCAATCACCAGTGCATCTTTGAGCGCGCCTGCGAGGGAGAACGGGTTATGGTTGCAATCAACGCTTCTGACCAGCCCTACACTGCTCATTTTGACGCGGGCTGCGGCATGGCGGAGGATTTGATTACCGGAAAGCCCCATGATTTTGGCGGCGGCAGCGAACTTCCCCCGTATTCCGCTTACTTCTGGAAGATGGAGAAGTAATATATTTAGACGGATGGAGGGAAAAAGACGGGTATGTTTGAGAAAAAGGAGATTATATACAGCGAGGCAATCGGCGTGTGCCAGGTGGCGGAGATTACAAAGCTGCCGGCCAAGAACGGCGACCAGATTTTATACTATGGCTTACGCTCCGTATTTGACAGCAAAAAAGTATCCTACATACCGGTAGAACACCACCAGGTACAGCTTCGGGAACTCATTTCTTCCGACGAGGCGCTGAAGATGACAGAGGAAGAGCTTGAAAAGCTCAGTCCCCTGCGCCGGAAGGAAATCGAATATGTGCTGTCGCATAAGCGATGACAGGGAAAGGCCCGCCGGCAACGGCGGGTTTTTTTACAATATCTTGATTTGACGCACAATTTTAGAATTGTGTCTTAATTATCTCAACAACAAATTTGTTTTGAAAAAAATACATTGGAAAAAATGCACAAAAAAAATCCGGTTTCTTTCAGATGAAAAAGAATAAGTATTATGTTAAGTGATTATGAAATCCACTTTTACACATTTAAAAAGTGGAAAATTGCTTGAAAAACGGACTTATGCACAGAGTTATCCACATTATCCACAAAAAACAGGCAGGTTTACCATAAAAAACGGGGGATAAAAACAGAATATGCGTTTTGTTGATTTTGCTGAAAAAAAACTTCTCTGAAAAAAGAATTGACAAATAAAATGTAGGACAAACATAAGAAAATTTTGTAAATTGACAGAAAATTTACAAAACGCCGCCCTGAAATTCAAAATTTATTTTTACAGTTATTGATTGAAAAATACACAATATATGGTATAATAACTATACAGTTGGTTGATACGGGAAGGACAGAGGGGTCTGTAATATTAACCTTTTCGTGGGAGAATGGGGCAAAGGCCGGCTGTAATATGACAGAGAAGGAGTTGACAGATTATGAAGTACATAATTAGCGGAAAGAACATCGAGGTAACAGAGGGGTTAAAGTCAGCCGTATATGATAAATTGGACAGGCTGGAGAAATATTTCAATGAAGATACAGAGGTACAGGTAACATTTTCTGTGGAAAAGGACAGACAGAAGATGGAGGTCACCATTCCGATTAAGGGGAACATTATCCGGGCAGAGCAGGTCAGCGATGATATGTATGTTTCCATTGATTTGGTAACAGAGGTGATTGAACGCCAGATTTCCAGACATAAGAAGAAATTAATAGACCAGGCGCAGAGCGCTGCATTTTTCCAGAAATCATTTATTGAGGAAGATATTCCGGATGATGATGAGATTAACATTATCCGAAGCAAGAAGTTTGCAGTGAAACCGATGGATCCGGAGGAAGCCTGCGTACAGATGGATTTGTTGGGACACAGCTTTTTTGTATTCCGCAATTCGGAGACGGACGAGGTGAATGTGGTCTATAGAAGAAAGGGAAATACCTACGGCCTGATTGAGCCGGAGTGCTAGAATCGTTTGGTATGCATCGCATGAATGGGGTATGCGAGATATAGGATTTTACAGGGTTGTCGAAATTTCGGCAACCCTTTACTTTTGCCACAAATAATGTTAAAATGATAGCCGTATGATTATCTTTATATAGTAGGAGTGTTAAAGATGGGTGTAATTGAGAAAGTATTTGGAACACATAGCGAGCGGGAAATTAAGCGGATTATGCCGTTAGTTAAGCAGATAGAAGATTTGGACGAGCCGATGCAGCAGTTAAGCGACGGAGAACTGCGGGCGAAGACGGATGAATTTAAGAAGAGATTAGCCGACGGAGAGACGTTAGACGACCTTTTGGTAGAGGCGTTTGCCGTGGTAAGGGAAGCGTCTGTCCGTACCCTTGGAATGAAGCATTATCCGGTACAGCTTATGGGTGGTATCCTGCTTCATCAGGGAAGAATCCCGGAGATGCGTACCGGTGAAGGTAAAACCCTTGTCTCCACTCTTCCGGCTTACCTCAACGCCTTAGAGGGCAAGGGCGTGCATATCGTTACGGTCAATGATTATCTGGCTAAGCGTGATGCGGAATGGATGGGACAAATCCATGAATTTTTAGGATTAAAGGTCGGCGTTATCCTGAATAGCTACGACAACGACGAGCGGAGAGACGCCTATAATTGTGATATTACTTATGTGACAAATAATGAACTGGGATTTGATTATCTGCGGGATAACATGGTGATCTATAAAGAACAGTTAGTGCAGCGGGAACTGCATTACGCCATTGTGGACGAGGTGGACTCTGTGCTGATTGATGAGGCGAGAACGCCTCTCATTATCTCCGGTCAGAGCGGCAAGTCTACGGAATTGTACCGAATGTGCGATTTGCTGGCCCGCCGGATGAAGCGCGGCAAGGGCGACGGCGAGCTTTCCAAGATGGACGCCATTATGGGCGTGGATGTGGAGGAGGACGGAGATTTCCTCGTCAACGAAAAGGATAAGCAGGTTATGCTGACGGCCCAGGGCGTCAAGGAAGTGGAAGACTTTTTCCACATTGAGAATCTGGCCGACTCAGAGAATCTGGAGATTCAGCACAATATCATTCTGGCTCTGCGGGCGCATAACCTGATGTTTAAGGACCAGGATTATATTGTAAAGGATGACGAGGTCTTAATCGTAGATGAATTTACCGGACGTATTATGCCGGGCCGCCGTTTTTCGGACGGTCTGCATCAGGCCATTGAGGCAAAGGAGAATGTGAAGGTAAAGCGTGAGAGCAGAACGCTTGCCACGATTACGTTCCAGAATTTCTTCAATAAATATAAGAAGAAAGCCGGTATGACCGGTACGGCTTTAACCGAGGAAAATGAGTTCCGGGAGATTTACGGAATGGATGTGGTGGAAGTGCCGACGAACCTTCCGGTTGCCAGAATAGATGAGGATGATTCCATATTTTGTACCAAGAAGGAGAAGCTAAATGCCATTGTGGAGGATATCAGCCGGTGCTATGAAAAGGGACAGCCGGTTTTGGTGGGTACGATTACCATTGATTCTTCAGAGGAGGTCAGCAGGCTGCTCACCAAAAAGCATATTCCGCATAAGGTGTTGAACGCCAAGTTCCATGAGATGGAAGCGGAGATCATTGCCCAGGCCGGACAGAAATCTGCCGTGACCATCGCCACCAATATGGCAGGCCGTGGTACGGATATCCGGTTAGGCGAGGGCGTGACGGAGTTAGGCGGACTCAGGATTATCGGTACCGAGCGTCATGAATCCCGGCGTATTGATAATCAGCTTCGTGGCCGTTCCGGACGTCAGGGAGATCCGGGCCAGTCCAAATTCTACCTGTCCTTAGAGGATGATTTGATGCGCCTGTTCGGTTCAGAGCGGGTTATGGCAATGTATACGGCTATGAATATTCCGGAGGGCGAGGAAATCCGCCATAAGACCATTACCAAATTCATTGAGAAGGCGCAGAAGAAGATTGAGAATAATAACTTCGGTATCCGTAAGAATCTGTTGGATTATGATCAGGTCATGAATGAGCAGAGAGAGGTAATCTACAAGGAGCGCCGCAGAGTCCTAGAGGGCGAGAGCATGCGCGAGGTTATCTTTAAGATGATAAATGATACGGTGGAGGAGATTGTAAACCGCAATATCTCCGAGGATTTAGAGCCTGCCGAATGGGATATGAAATCGCTTAACCAGGAGCTTTTAGACGTCATTCCGATTCAGAAGGTAACGCTTTCCGATGAGGACATGAAGAAACTCCAGAAAAATGATCTGATTCAGCGGATTAAGGAAGCGGCGAACCGTCTCTATGAGGAGAAGGAGACCGAGTTCCCGGATGCAGAGATGATTCGTGAGGCGGAGCGCGTCATTTTGTTAAAAGTGATTGACAGAAAATGGATGGATCACATTGATGATATGGATCAGATGCGCCAGAGCATCGGCCTTCGGGCGTATGGGCAGAGAGATCCGTTAGTAGAATACAAGTTTGCAGGATTTGATATGTTTGAGGATATGGAGGCGGCTATCCGCCAGGATACCGTTAAGGCTATGCTGCACATCCGCGTAGAGCAGAAGGTGGAGAGGGAAGAAGTGGCCAAGGTGACGGGAACCAATAAGGATGATTCGGCTGCGAAAGCTCCGGTTCGGAGAAAGAGCGCCAAGATTGGCAGAAATGATCCATGTCCCTGCGGCTCCGGCTTGAAATATAAGCAGTGCTGCGGTAAAAATGCATAATATGAAAAGCATATTATATACACTTGCGAAACGCTCCAAAAATTGAAATTGCGTTGAGCATATAGAACAAATACTATAAGCAAGCGTACCTGCGTTAGTATTGTTCTATATGTACAAACATTTGAAAAATTAAATGCGTTTCGCAAATGCTTAATGTATATTATAGAAAGAGGTGATTTTTGTGATAGAGACCGACGCATTTAAGGCGGAACTGACTCAGTATGAGACTCCATTACAGGAAGTGAGGGATTCACTTTGACATCCCTGTCAAGAAAGATAAGGTAGCAGAATTAGAAGCCGATATGGAGGCTCCGGATTTCTGGAATGATGTGGAGCATTCCAATGAGGTGATGAAGACCGTTAAGAATCTAAAGGATACGCTGGCGGCGTATGATGCAGTGGCAGAGGAATATGAGGAATTGGGCGTCCTTGTTGAAATGGCGGATGAGGAGAATGATTCTTCCCTGATTCCGGAGATTTCGGAACTGTTTGACAGCTTTAAGGAACATTTTGACACTTTAAGGATACAGACCTTGCTATCCGGAGAATTTGATAAGGACAACGCAGTGATTACGCTCCATGCAGGTGCAGGGGGAACGGAGAGCTGCGACTGGACCGGTATGCTTATGCGTATGTACACCCGCTGGGCCGAGAAAAAGGGATTTTCAACAGAAATTCTGGACTTCTTAGAGGGAGATGAGGCGGGCGTGAAATCCGTCACCATACAGATAAACGGTGAGAATGCCTATGGCTATCTGAAGTCGGAGAAGGGTGTGCACCGGCTGGTGCGGATTTCTCCCTTTAATGCGGCAGGCAAGAGGCAGACTTCTTTTTCCTCCTGTGATGTGATGCCGGATATTGACGAGGATATATCCATAGATATCAAAGACGAGGATTTGCGGATTGATACCTACCGTTCCAGCGGAGCAGGCGGACAGCATATTAATAAGACTTCCTCCGCAGTCCGGATTACCCACCTGCCGACGGGAATTGTGGTACAGTGCCAGAACCAGCGCTCCCAGCACCAGAACAAGGACAAGGCGATGAAGATGTTAATGTCCAAGCTCTATGTATTAAAGCAGCAGGAGAATCAGGAGAAAATGGACGATATCAGGGGAGAAGTGGGCGAGAATGGATTTGGCGCCCAGATTCGCTCCTATGTCATGCAGCCTTATACCATGGTGAAGGATCACAGAACCGGGGAGGAGACCAGCAATGTCAACGGTGTGTTAGACGGCAATGTGGAGCCGTTTATGAATGCATATCTGAAATGGACGAGTTTAAATAAGGAGTAGACCGATGGAAGAATTTAAGTATGTGATATTTCAGTTAGGAGAATATAAATATGCCATGAATCTTATGTGCGTAAACGGAATTGAGCAGGATTACCGCATTATACCGGTTCCCAATGCGCCGGAGGGGATTTTGGGCATTATTAATCTGCGGGGCGCTGTGATTCCCGTATACAGTCTAAGAGCCCGTTTTGGAATGGACCCGCATATTGACAGCGCGGAAAAAAGCCTGCTGCTCACCCAGAGCGATGATGCGGTTGTCGGATACGAGGTGGACGCTGTGGTTTCCATTGAACAGATTGAACCCAGTGATATCAACCGTATGCCCCGGATGGCTTCCAATGAGGAAACCAGGTTTATGGAAGAGGTATTGCACTGGAAGAATGATATTGTCATATCCATTACAGTGGACGAGGTGCTTTCCGAGGAGACAAGGAACGCTTTAGAGGATATAATTTCAGAAAATGAGCAGAATGAAAAATAATGGACAGACAGATAAGGAGGTTGTCATGGTTAATATAGCAGTATTAGGATATGGTACCGTTGGTTCCGGCGTGGTTGAGGTAATCAATACCAATCACGACAATATCAACAAGCGGGCCGGAAAAGAGATTAATGTAAAATATGTTCTGGATATCCGGGATTTTGAGGATGATCCGGTGCAGAAGATTTTAGTCCATGATTTTGACGTAATTTTAAAGGACCCGGAGGTAGACATCATAGTAGAAGTTATGGGAGGCGTAGACCCGGCATATACTTTTACCAAACAGGCTTTAGAGGCAGGGAAAAGCGTCTGTACCTCTAACAAGGAATTGGTGGCGAAGCATGGAGCGGAGCTTTTGGCTTTGGCAAAGAAGAATAAGTTAAACTATCTCTTTGAGGCTTCCGTAGGCGGCGGCATTCCTATTATCCGGCCACTCAACAGCTCCCTGACGGCAGATGATATTACGGAAATTACCGGCATTTTAAACGGTACGACCAATTATATTTTGACGGAGATGGAGAGCAAGGGGGCAGCTTTTGAGGATGTATTAAAGGACGCCCAGGAAAAGGGTTACGCAGAGCGGAATCCGGAGGCGGATATAGAGGGCTACGATGCCTGCAGAAAGATTGCCATTTTAACCTCCTTAGTATGCGGGGAGCAGGTGGACTATGAGGATATCCACACAGAGGGAATTACCAAATTAACCGAGACGGATTTCAAGTATGCAAAGGCGTTGAACGCTTCCATTAAGCTGCTTGGAACCAGCAAAAAGATTGACGATACCTTCTATTCCATGGTGGCTCCGGTTATGATTGGAAAGAATCATCCGCTGATTGGAGTTCATGGCGTGTTTAATGGCATTTTTGTCCATGGCAACGTATTGGATGATGTGATGTTCTACGGAAGAGGCGCAGGCAAACTGCCAACCGCCAGCGCAGTAGTGTCAGATGTGGTAGATGCGGTGAAGCATATGAATACCAATATTATGACAATCTGGGAAGAGAAGAAGAACCGCCTCGGTAAATTTGAGGATTTTAAGAATAAGTTTTTTGTGCGTATGCGCGATAAAGGGTTAGATGACGACCAGATGCTTGATATCAAGAATGCCTTTGGCAATGTGCTGTATGTCAAGGCGCCGGATGTCCGGGATGAACTGGCATTTATTACAGAGCCGATCCGGGAAGGGGACTTTGCCGAGAACATTAAGGGATTAAGCGACGTCTTAAGCGTTGTCCGCGTAGATTTTTAAGAGGTTTGGGAGAATAGACATGAAGTATGTAATCGTATTAGGTGATGGAATGGCAGACTATCCCATTGAAGAGATTGGCAATGAAACGGTAATTGAGCATGCGGATACGCCGACGCTTGACGAGTTGTCTGCCAAGTCAGAGATCGGCATGGTGCTGACGGTGCCGGAGGGGATGAGCCCCGGCAGCGATACCGCTAATTTATCAGTTATTGGTTATGATCCGAAGAAATATTATTCCGGACGGTCTCCGTTAGAGGCGTTGTCCATCGGGGTGGATATGAAACCGACGGATATCGCATTCCGGTGCAATATCGTCACCCTAAGTGACGAGGAAGAAAAGTATGAGGATAAGACGATTATTGACCACAGCTCGTCGGAGATTTCCACAGAGGATGCGGCGGTCTTATTAAAGGCGGTCAGCGAAGTGTTGGAAAAAGAATACGGGGATTACCGTTTTTATGTGGGAACCAGTTACCGTCATCTGGCTATCTGGGATAAGGGAGAAGTGGTTTCCCTTACGCCGCCCCATGACATTTTAGGCAAGACCATAGGAGCGTATCTGCCAAAAGATCCGGTTCTTTATGATATGATGAAGCGAAGCTATGAGATACTGGCAAACCATCCCATTAATATAGAACGGAAAAAGAAGGGATTAAATCCCGCCAACTCTTTCTGGTTCTGGGGCGCGGGAACCAGACCGGCCCTGTCCTCCTTTGAGGAAAAGAATGGAAAGAAGGGCGTTATGGTGTCTGCCGTTGATTTGTTAAAGGGAATTGCAGTGGGCGCCGGAATGAAAGTAATAGAGGTGGAAGGCGCCAATGGCGGCCTGAACACGAATTATGAGGGCAAAGCGATGGCCGCAGTCAATGCGCTGTGTGAGGAAGGCTATGATTTTGCATACATTCATGTGGAGGCTCCGGATGAAATGGGACATCAGGGCAGTCTGGAGCGGAAGCTGAAAGCTGTGGAATATCTGGACAAAAGGATTATCCGCATTGTGAAGGAGCAGTTAGAGGCAAAGGGAGAGGATTTCCGCCTGCTGGTTCTTCCGGATCACCCTACGCCGATTAGTCTGCGCACCCATGTGGGAGAGGCGGTGCCCTATCTGCTCTATGACAGCACGAAGCCTCAAAAGTCGGAGCTGCATTATAATGAGAAAGACGGGGAAAAATCCGGCATTTACATAAAAAACGGCTATGAAATGATTGACCATCTGTTTGAAAAGTAGTAAATTAAGGCAGGTAACTTAAACATACAGGAGGAAACGAGACAAATGTTGATTGTAAAGAAGTTTGGCGGTACGTCCGTTGCCAATAAGGAGAGAATGTACAATGTGGCAAACCGATGTATCGAGGACTACAAAAAAGGTAATGATGTAGTTGTTGTATTGTCAGCTATGGGAAAATATACGGATGAACTGATCGAGATGGCAAAGGACATGAATCCGAATCCCCCCAAGCGGGAAATGGATATGCTTTATACCATTGGCGAGCAGATGTCCGTGGCGCTGATGGGTATGGTGATGAACAATTTAGGTGTTCCTGCCATTTCCTTAAACGCCTTTCAGGTGGCCATGCACACTACTTCTGTCTATGGCAACGCCCGCTTAAAACGAATTGACAGCGAGAGGATATTAAACGAATTAGAGCAGCGCAAGATTGTCATTGTCACCGGTTTTCAGGGAATCAACAAATATGATGATTACACCACTTTAGGGCGGGGCGGCTCCGATACTACGGCGGTTGCCCTGGCGGCGGCTTTAAATGCAGACGCCTGTGAGATTTACACAGATGTGGACGGCGTGTATACGGCGGATCCGCGCAAGGTGCCTAAGGCCCGCAAGCTTAGCCAGATCACATATGATGAAATGTTGGAACTGGCAACTTTAGGCGCAGGGGTGCTTCACAATCGTTCTGTGGAGCTGGCAAAGAAACAGGGCGTACAGCTGGTTGTCCGCTCAAGTTTGAATACTTCAGAAGGTACTGTTGTTAAGGAGGATACAAAAATGGAAAAGATGCTTGTTAGTGGAGTGGCAGCAGATAAGGATGCGGCAAGAGTTGCGTTAATCGGATTAAAGGATGAGCCGGGTGTGGCGTTCCGCCTGTTTAATCATCTGGCAAGACATAATATCAATGTGGATATGATTTTGCAGTCGGTTGGACGGGACAGCACAAAGGATATTTCCTTTACGGTGGCTGTGGAAAATGCAGACGAGGCAGTGGAGATTGTGGAGAGACATTTCCATGAGTATGAAAAGATTGATGTGGAGAAAAATGTGGCTAAGGTGTCTATTGTCGGCGCCGGAATGATGAGCAATGCCGGCGTGGCGGCTAAAATGTTTGAGGCGCTGTATGACGAGGGCATTAATATTAAGATGATTTCCACCTCTGAAATCCGGGTATCTGTGCTGATTGATGAGAAATACACAGAGAAGGCAATGAATGCGGTGCATGACAAATTCGGCTTAGGAGATTGAACGTAGTAAAAAATGTTCTTATACCGGACGCGCCGGAAAGGAAAATGGTTCCAAATCGGGAACGCTTGCGCTTCATTGCGTCACACAGCGGTACTAAATTCGTGCTGCGCA
>CANREG010000012.1 GCA_947629565.1 uncultured Lachnospiraceae bacterium | reverse complement strand
TTTTTGTGCCCGCTTGTGCGGGCTCTTTTTCATTTAAGAGTTCGCCGGATGGCGAACTTTCCTATTATATAAAAAAATCGCCACCTTTTCAGATGACGATTCATTTGGATGTCAGCGACATCGTTCATTTGTGGAAACAAATCAAATTAACAAACTATTCGCATCAAGCAAAAATTCCTTAACCCCCATCATCAGATACCCCTTCTCATCATAACGCGGTTTCATGCTCTTTTCGACGATGATAATTTTCTTGAAGGAATCATTTACACGCTCAAAAGACATTGTTTCCTGTTCGTACTTCTCCTGACTGGGAATTGCGTATGCCGATTGGATATAGTACTTTTTACTTCCCAAAACGGCAATGAAATCTATCTCCCTCTGCACGCGGATTTCTTTTCCATCAGCGTCCTTTTCTCTTGACTCCACAGTTCCGACATCTACCTGATAGCCCCTGTACCGGAGTTCATTATAAATGATATTCTCCATAATATGTGTTTCCTCAACCTGCCTGAAGGATAAGCGGGCGTTTCTAAGTCCCACATCTTCAAAATATATTTTATAAGGCGTACCGATATATTTTCTTCCTTTCACATTATATCTCTTCACACGATTAATCAAAAAAG
Source organism: uncultured Lachnospiraceae bacterium (assembly GCA_947629565.1). Classification (GTDB taxonomy): domain Bacteria; phylum Bacillota; class Clostridia; order Lachnospirales; family Lachnospiraceae; genus CAG-590. Next base: position 56,538 of record CANREG010000012.1, on the reverse strand, counting down.
CCTCTTCCGCATATCCTATATATCGATCAACCGTTGCGTCGCAGGTAGTCATTCCATGAACAGAATTTATCGTGTTTGCAATTTTTCTCGGATTGGTGAGCGTGGAAATGCCCGATGCAATGACATCTATTACTTCAGAGAGCGCCGTTTCATCCTGCACCGAATATCTGGCAATCATATCTCTGAGATAGACATTTCTCATCTGCGAAATCAGATAATTTGTTTTTTGTTCCTCCGTAGCCATAAGGGCCACTGCCGGAAGCCCGCCGTACACCGAATAATCATCATACGCCTGGCTTTTATCCCCTTGCTTAAAGGCATAATATTCAGAGAAAGACAATGGAAGTACATGGACTTCATCTCCCCTGCCCGCAAACTCGGTCAATATATCTTTCGATAAAAATTTAGAATTACTGCCTGTCACATAAACATCGACATTATCCCTGCGGAGAAATCCATTGAGTACAGATTCAAAGGCGCCTAACTTCTGTACTTCATCCAGCAACAAATAGTACATTCCCTCGCCGCTTATCTGCGGCATCAGCCAACTGATAAATTTGGAAGGCTCCACCTTACGGTCTTCCTTTGTATTATCAAGAACCGCCGGATCTTCCCCAATCTTTAACAAGTCCTCCGCTGTATCAAAAGCAAATTTAATGATATGGCTGTCTGCTATATTTTCAGCAAGCAGATGATGATAAAACAAGTTATTCAACAGATATGATTTGCCGCATCTGCGGATTCCGGTAATTACCTTAATAAATCCATTGTGCTTTCTAACAATGAGCCGGTCAAGATATACGTCTCTTTTTATTTCCATGGCAACCTCCATCTAATATTTTTGCCGTTCTGGATATTTTTATAATATAGAGTATATCAGTCTTCTAAAAGTTATGCAATCATTTTATCTGATTTTTTAAAATTTGCATTATGCAAAATTTCCCAAAGGAGGGCTGCTAGTATAATTCAAGAGGTTATGAATAATTACAGATTTCACCATCCTTTAAATAAATTATCCTGTCACTATAGGCGGCCACCTTCTCATCATGCGTAACCATAACAATTGTTTTTTGCATCTCCTTTAACAGCATCATGTAGCTCATTAGTTCTTTTGAATTTTTAGAATCCAATGCTCCTGTCGGTTCATCTGCCAATATAACCGGATTATCCGCGACAATTGCTCTGGCAATAGCAACCCGCTGCTGCTGCCCGCCTGATATTTGATAGGGGTACTTTGTCATCAATGATTCTATCCCCAGTTTTTCCATTGTATCGCCAATGATTTCCTTACGTTCCTTTTTCTTTATGTTTTTAGCCAAAAGAGGAATTTCGACATTCTCATACAATGTATAATTACGCATCAACTCATAATTTTGAAAAATAAAGCTTATTGTATTTTTTCTAAGCTCCGTCATGCGCTTCTGCCCAATATCTTTTATCTGCGTACCATTCAACAGATAACTTCCGGCGTCAAAATAATCCATCAGACCAATGCAGTTTAACAGCGTACTTTTTCCGGAGCCGGACTCTCCCATAACAGCAACAAATTCACCTTTTTTAATATGCAGATGAATCCCCTTCAATGCCTCTAATTCAAAATCCGTGCTTCGATATATTTTTTGCATACTTTCAATTTTAATCATAACTGTTCTCCTTTCAACAGGTTACAGGGGCTTACTCTGTTAATCAGGACAAAAGAAACAATGGCCGAAAACAACAACACAACAAAATATACCAGCACAATACCTGCATAAACCATACTGCTGTATAAGGGACCGTCATATATAGTCAGAATTTCACCCCAGTTCCTTATCTTAATCCATGCCATGGATAGTATAGCGGCGGCCAGCAGCTTAAATGTATTTTCTATTAGTATAATCCGGAATATGTCCCTGTCCGTAAATCCATTTGCATATAATATTCCAATATCGTGGTAGTCGGAAACCCAGCTTAATATAGACAAAATGCTTATGATTACGGAGACTGTCACAATCATAAGTCCTACCAGCAAAAAGCAGAATTTAAACTCATCGTTATTGTCCTTAAGAGATTTCTTTTCCATCTCCTCCATAGAATAAATATCAATAAATATATCATTTTGTTCCGCCTGTTTCTCTATAGATTGGATTGTTGTATCTGCGGAAGCCTTTTCTCCGTCATCCACACATAAAAACACATTTCCCGCAAACGCTGCACAATTATAAGAATCGCACTTTTTTAAATCAAGCGGGGTGATAATGTAATGATCTAATGAAACAACATTGGTAGTGTTTAACAATTCTCCATCTGTCCATTTTTGATTGTCTGCTAAAATATACTTCACTACATATACCGTTTTGTCATAACCATCAACCAGTTCGTCCCCAATCCCGACATAATGGCTAAGTTCAGGTCCGACTGCTATTTCTTCCCTGCCCTTTTCATCTGTTTGCAGTTTAATTTCATTGCCGTTTTCATCTTGAAAACCTAATCTTTGCATGAGACAGTCATCTATGCGAAGCCGCGGAAATAACACCGTATTCCCCGATGGGTCAAGCACATCCGGAAAACGGGTTTTTATTTCCGCTATAGCATCTTCATCAAAACCGCTACTAAAATGAACATTAGTTGAATGATAAATTCCAATATCGTAATCCTGTTTCATCTTCAGCAAAAAATCCCGATACCCATCATAATAAGAAAAATCTAATGTATAATATGTAGACTTCATCATGTACAAATTATCCCTGGCCTCCCCCAAAAGTTTTCTTTCCTTGACTATGTCGGAATAGGAGCCAAAATACACAATAAATGTATTAAATATAAGAACAATTCCGCACAGCATTACTATAATGGAAACCAGAAAAAATTTTCTCTTGTTACATAAATGTGATATTCCATAATATATCGTGTTTGCTAAATTCATACTCTTCTCCATAATTTAAACTGAATCAAGGGTTATCAAACGGAATTAGAGGTTGTCCACTATGCTTTTCTTAATAAATCCATATACGGATTTCCCTCCAATAACCAAAACCGAAAAAACAAAAATCAGTATATATATGATGATATATTTCCACGAAAAGAACAGCCTGTACTCCTCCATTAAGTTTTTCATAGCTGTTTGCAGAATAAATACAATCAATAAAAATATTGCCATACTGACCAGAAAAATCGAAATAATAGAATAGAGGAGACGCTGTACAATCTTCTTATTGGAAAATCCGAAGGCCCGGCAGATTTTCATCTCATGCGTCCTTTGCGCCAGCCAAAATTTTACGACAAGCCAGATACATGCAAGAGAAAATATATAGATGATAATACAGTACTCTTTTTCGTTATATATCGGCTCCACAGTTGATAAATATTCATCCTGTCCGCCTAACGCATCCGATTTTGCAAAACTGTAATTCCCTCTTATATATTGGTCATATATCTCATTAACATCTGTCGCGTCGCTTTCCAGTGTTATGTTTAATCCTTCCGCCGAATCGGTAATACATTTTTCAACCTTTTTACCGAGGCAGTTCATATAAAGAATTATGCTTTCATCAAAAATACCGCTTTTTTCCGAACCTATAACTCCAATCACCCGATAATCTTCCCCTGAAAGCCTGTAATACATATCGCCGTCTTTGGTATAAGTATCCTGCACCCGGTTTTGTCCGATGAGAACAATCTTTTCTTTCCCCTCTAACATCTTTTCCGTCGCATAACTTCCGGATATCAACGGCCATTTTTCCTCGTAAGAGGACACAATAATATCAATGAACCTGGTCACATTTTCCATATCATCGTGTATTATAACACCGCCAATTTTCATATTGCATTTTGCAGACTTCGGCAGCTTTGGAATATCGTCAAGAGAATCGGCCATACCGTTCATATTGAGTTCATATGCATACCTGTAGTTGTTTTTTTCCAGATGTTCTTTCAAAATATTGCTATATATTGAAATCCCATAATGCATTGCCAGCATGGATACAATAAAACAGGATACCATGGCAATTCCGGATATTCTATATCGAAGGCATTCTCTAACCATATCTTTTATCCGTTCCATGATATCCTCCTTTGATGCGGAACCCATATGTCCATTAATCAGACTACTCCGTATCTTTCCCAAACCTGAAAGCCAGCTTTAAAAGAAGCTGCCGCCATTTGCTCTGGTATTCCTCATAGCTACCTTCTGTAAAATAATCAGAATCTTTGCTTAATGCCGTTTCATGAAGATAATATATCTCTGGTTCCTCATTATCAAAGGTTATTGTGCCATTACTGTTCTCCTCCGTAACCGTAATCGATTTAACAACATCTTTTCCCTCAATATCCCTTGTTATCTTCAATTCAGAGCCGCCGGATTTTATGGCATAGGAATAGTTAATTCTTGTGTTAACAGAACACTTAAGCTCCATCCCCTCTATGCCTTCCATCAAAACCGAATCTTTATTATATTCTCCTGACCAGCCTTGCCGCTCGCACCAATCGCCTTGTGAAAAATAGAGAAATAATGCAACGCCGATTATTGCCACGACAACTATTATAGAAATTATTATTTTACGTTTTTTCATATTATTCTTAGATTCCCTCGTAATAACATACAAAGCACACTTCGTCACATAATCGCTACAGTTTTAATTATGATATTATTTCATTTGAATGTCAACTTGAATCCCCTTAAGTTTTTATTAATTTAAAAACCAATAATTAATTGAAACATATCAACAACTTTAAAAATGCGGGATTTGCAGGCATACTATTAAAATTATCGTAGCTTGTAAATAAGTGTAAAATACATCTTAACAAATACAAAGGAGATATGATTATGCACAATTTACAGACACATCTTAACAACTATTTAGAGTATTGCCAGTATCAAAAAAAACTTGACAATAAAACACTGAAGGCTTACCGGATTGACCTTGTCCAATTTGCGGCGTCTGTATCGGCGGAAGATATTTCAGATATTACCTCTGCTATGTTAGAGGATTATATTGCCGGTCTCCATCAAAAATATAAGCCCAGGACAGTAAAGCGAAAAATTGCCGCCGCAAAGGCCTTCTTCCACTATTTAGATTATAAGGAGCTGATTGACAGAAATCCCTTCCAACGCCTGGAAATCCGCTTCCGGGAACCTATAATTCTGCCCAGAACCATTCCTCTTTACGATATAAAAGCGCTTTTATCTACGGTTTACGACTGCCGAAAAACAGCGGGAACACTTTATCAGCGCAGAAATGCGCTAAGAGACGCCGCAGTTCTGGAAATGCTTTTTATTACCGGAATACGAATTTCTGAATTATGCTCTTTAGACGCCTGCGATGTAAATTTGCAGGAGCAAAGCGTTTTGATATATGGAAAGGGCTCAAAGGAGCGAAAGATACAGATTGGCAATGCAGACGTCCTTAAAATTTTAAAAGAATACCGCACTGATTTTAAAAATGAAATCCGACAATGCGGTCATTTTTTTGCAAACCAGAACGGTACGGCGTTGTCTGACCAGGCTATCCGCAGAATGATAAACAAATACACCGCCCTCGCCTCCATAGACCTTCATATTACGCCGCATATGTTCCGGCATACCTTCGCCACAAGCCTTTTGGACGCAGATGTAGACGTCCGTTACATCCAGGAGCTTTTAGGGCACAGCTCCATTAATATTACAGCCATCTATACCCATGTTTCCATGTCGAAGCAAAAGAAAATCCTCTCAACAAAACATCCCAGAAAGGATTTCCATATTTAATTACTCAGGCGGCAGTCTATATGAATGGGAGAACCGATAGATTGCCGCCTGTTGTGGGGGATAGTCTTTAAAATTGAATATTCGCAAGTTTTCAAAAAAACTGGCCGATTTAATATCACTCTGAAAAACAAAATCCTGTCAACAAAACATTTTCATATTTAATTTAAAGGTGTTTTTCATGCATAATATTTACTTTAAAACCACTTAGTGAGATGATTTCTTTTTAATAGATAATTAAAAGTTATCTATTAGTTTTTATAGTCATGAAATGCATTGATAACCAGATATTGTATGACAGAAACTATATTTTATAATCGGAGGATAAGATATGAGGTATAGCATTATAGTAGCAATTGATAACAATTATGCCTTAACCAATAATTTTATTGAAAATTTACTTTTAACAACAACATTCGAGGATAATGGAGAATTAGTAATTATATCCGATGATTGTAAGGATATTGAAACAATAAACTATCTAGAAAGTTTATCAGATAGGTCTTTTCCCATAAAAGTAATATACAATAAGGAAAAAATAGGGTATGGAAAAGCAAATAACATAGCGGTTGAAAATAGCAGTGGGGATATTTTGGTGTTTATTAACAGTGATGTTTTCCCTGTGTGCGGAAGTATTCAATGCTTAGTATCTTATCTGGAAAAAAACAATCATACTGTAGGTGCAGTACAAGGACTTCTTATATATCCTCAAAACAATAGAGTTCAAAGTACTGGACACTTGTTTATAGATTTACAAAATACACATGTTTATCAAAACTGCTTTGTCCAAAAGGACATAATCAAAAAAGAAGGTTGTCGGCAAGCATTGTCAACCGCTTTTTGTGCGATTCCACGCAATATCTTTATAGAAAATGGAAAATTTAATGAATATTATTATAATGCATATGAGGGCTTTGAATTAACACTCAAGATAAACTTATCTGGCCTAAAATGTATGTATTATCCAGAAGCAATTGCATATCATATTGCTGGAGGAACACGTAGTTCCATGAATATTTATGAAGATCAACAAGGAAAGTATTTTATACAACATTGGGGCAATAAACTAGTGACAGATATTGAACAATATATACGACCTCAGTTGAATAAAGAAATTCAAAATGAAATATATAGTGTTATTATCCTCAGTCAGTTAGCTGGGTGGAAAAGAATTATAAAAAATCTTGCGCTTAATACCAATGGTTATATTTACCATCCACATAGCGGCGAAATTAACTTATACCAATTATTTCCGTATTCTTTTTTGGATTTTGGCGGTAACTATTTATTTATTATTGATTCAATTAAAAATATTGCAGGGAACAATAATTGGATAAAAAACAGAGAAAACTTTCATGACATTGTGATTGACTCTCACGGGAATGTCATGGCATTACAGGAGTTCGCGACATGAAAGTTCATTTATTAAGAAGTCTTCAACCAATTTGCTTCAATATGGATAAATGGAATGTAAATAACTCACCGCTTTTACTTATAACTGGATTATCTGGTTCAGGAAAAACGACTTTTGCGCAAAAATTTGCAAAACATCATCATGCAATATGTGTATCCTTTGATGTTTTAAAGTTCTACCCGGAATCCTCTAAACAAAGTAAAAAAATTTTTACTCTTTTTTTAAAAAACTATCCACAAATAAAAAAGTATGTCAGTATTCGGTGGAAAAAAACCGATCAGGTGAATAGCAATGATATTTTATTCAATTACTATTGTAATCTTTTCTTTGATTTTCTTATAGATTATAGCTTACAGTGCAAGAAAAAAATTGTCCTTGAGGGAATTCAACTATTTGTGCGATTGAATCCATCAAAAAGTGCTCAATTACCTGTCATAATAATAAGAAGCAGCAGCATACATTCTTTTTGTAATAAAATAAAAAGGGATTATTATCCTAGAAAATTTTTGCCAAGTAGAGGCGTTGAATTTCTTAAACATATTATTATGGATATACATATTTATTACATCAAGCACCTAAAATTATTAAATACATACATTGAATTTTTATCCACCCTACATAAAAATAAATTGGAAGGAGATTAAATATGAGTGCTCTTTTATCATTAATTAGTTTGGGATTTGCAGTTTTCGAATATCTTCAAAAAAGAAAAGCAGAAAAAGCGTTAAAAACCATAACATGGGAGGATATGCAAAAAGCTTCTGAAAAAATGGCAAAAAAGCTTATCAAAAAATATAAGCCCGACGTCATTTACATTCCTAATATCAAAAGTGGGATTATGTTACAATTTATAAGAAATTATTTTAAAGAATACATACCCATAATTGTCGGACAAGCAGTTTCAAAAGAATATTTTACAGAAAATGCAAGTGATAAAATTAAAGACATAAAAAATTACTGGTATGTTGAAACACAAAAGTGGCATGCATATATTCCGAGTTCATTGTTGAAATATAAAAATAAAAACATACTTATTATTGATAACATATCATTGACTGGTAATTTTTTGCATACTATAACTAAAGAGCTTATTCAGCACGGCATTTCCAATAAACATATAGTTACCGCCTGCATTGCAACAACAGAAGCAGCTATTAGAGATTGTATGGCACCACAATATTATTATAAAATATTAACGGATTCCAAGACGGTTTATATGCCATGGGGCGTTTAGTTTACCAAAATCTTGAATCTAATAGATAAATATTATCGGAATATGTTTTATCTTCTTGAAACCATTCTATTCTTTGAATAGTTTCAAGATTTGTTAAATTGTGCTCTAGCGGAATCTTATATGAATTACCAGCTTCCCTAATATAATCCAAGTTACTTTTTAGGCAAGTTGCTGCATTTTTATATTCGTCTTGAACAATATAATAATATGCTAGCAGATAATTATACAAGAAAAGTTCTCTATTTCTTAGTATTATTCGTTTATCGGTCTTTATTTTTTGTATTTTATTTACAAAATCTGTTAAAAAAGAAATAGATGCCCTTTTTTCATTATTTAATTTACTGAAATCTATTATTCTGCAAGCATAAAACTTTAGTGTCCCTTTGATATATTCTAATAAAAAATTATGCTTGTTCAGTTCTTTAATCTTTTGTATAAACTTTTTATAATTCACATTCTTGTTAAGAATATTTTCGTTTAACATCAGATCAATTTGGCAAATTAAAATTCTTCTAGTATATTCAGATTTACATTCAGAAAAATATTTATATGCACAGCGAAATAATCTATAGGACATATCTGGTTTTAATGCCATGTTTCCTCTTGCATAATCCATAATAATAGTTGCAATTTCTGAGTGAAAGTTAAGTTTATATTTTGATGAGAGTGTCTTTAATGCAAATAATCCCTCTTGGTATTCTTTCTGTGCATTAGGATATTTTCCTAAAAGTAATAAAGTAACCATTCTTCGATTAAAGCAAGATTCATATGCTTTTTTGAAACGATTGAGGATTTTAGAATTTAAATTATTCATAAACATATTTTCCAAATCCATCTGATATATTTTAGAATCCTCAACAATTCCATTTAAATCTGCACTCCAAAATCGTTGATTCAGCAAAGATATATCTGCCTCATATTTTTCAAAGCTTAAGCAATCCTCTTTATTAGAAATTTGTTGCAAAAGTTGTTTAGATCGATACAAATTGTCGCAATGAACCAAACAATCGGCATATAAATATAAATAATATTTTTCATTTTTGTTCCAATTACTTTTTCGTGAAATGTTTTTATAAAATAATTCGGCAAAAATTACCGCTGTGCCATATTCAGATTTATTAATATACTGAATCATTAAATCTTGAATGCTTTTATTATATTCCTTGTAATACTTTTTGCCACATTTACAAATAATGGAAAGTATGTAATTAATATCAATTTCATTTAATTTTTGGTTTAACAAAAATTTTAGAAAGTTTCCTGTTGTTTCATTATATTCCATGCCTTTTCGTAACTTTTTATAAGCTTCAATCATATAGTCGTGAAATGGAAGAATCATATTTCGTCCTAGTCGTTGTATGCAATTACAACTGATAAGAATATTAATATCTTTTTTCAATGTTTCTTTATTAAATCCTGGATATAAATATAAAAAATTGACAGAAATACCTTTTTTAAAAAGATAGACTATATCTAATAGATAATACTTATCTTTTAATTTGATAAACTTATCTTGGAATACCATCTCATTATCAAATAGGCTTATATAGTAATCAGCAAACTGGGAAGCACTCATATCACCATCAAGTTGAAACGAATATTTTAAATTTGACAGTATTTCATTTAACAATAATATATTTGATGGTAATTGATTAATTATAGAGCTAAAAAGTTCTCCTTTTATCTTAAAATTCTGAAAAATTGTTTGTTCTATATCTTTCTCATCTAGTTTATCCAATTCATAATAGTTACTTATGGATTTTAACAAACTATTTTTGAGAAAAAGACAGTTGAATTCATTCTTCCGCGCAGCTAATACCATGATTGTATTATTTTTAGAATTAAGTTGCTGCGTTACAAGTGTATTGATTAATAAACTCTGTGCCTTATTAAGATTATGTATATCATCCAATAACAAAATTCTAAAATTTTTTTGTTGTTTTGAACTAACAAATAACGGTATTTTATGAGATAATCCGTTTAACTCCTCAACAACTGTTTTTCCAATGTTAGCATCAAAACAACCATTTAAAATTTTATTTAACAATTCAATATCTAATCCTCCGTTCAAGGCATTAAATGTTAAACAAAACTTCTTAATATTTTTTTTATCGCAATTCCAAAATACATTCCCATATAGTAAAAAAATAATTAATCTACATAGTAATAAGTAATTAGTATTGCTATTTTGATCAGCCTCAAATGTAACAAGTGTAAGATCATTATTAAGGCAATACTCTAATGACAATGATCTCAAAATATAGCTTTTTCCCATACCACTACTCCCATGTATGAAAAAAGTATAATTTCCTATTGAAGTATCAAATTTATCTATAATAAGCTTTATCTTTTCCAGTATTTTTAATTGTTGAAAGTAACAGATGTTTAAGCTATGTCTTTTTTCTATCACTAGTTTTTTTGAAACACAGTGGTAAACATTTTTATTGCAAATAAGTGCTACACAAAGTGTATTTTTATATTGACGCTTTGCTCTCACAAGAAATGAAATAGAGTTTATTCCGGCATTTAATTTGAAACATTCTGGGTTTTCATATGCTTTATTCTCAACGAGTGATAAAGGTGAATCTTGCTCTAATTTGATTTTGAAAGTACCCGCTTGCGAATTAAAAATCACACAATTTAAAATAAAAGTATCATCAACGTTCATGCTTATCTTATCAAAATTTGGCTTAAAGTCTAGTGACAATGGTTCATAAAAAAATATTTGTTTAAACTCCACTAGTTGCTCACTTATAAATTCATTTTCTTCAAGTTCTTCTTCAAAATAGTATTTATATTTTTCTGGATTTAAAATAAGCCAATCTGATAATTGTTTCCCCGTCACAAAAGAAATTTTTATACCCCTCATGTTTGCTCCTAAAGTCATTCTAGTAATCAATGATTCGGGTATTTTCCCATTTGTAACAAAAATAATAAGCTCAACTCTTCCGTCCATTAGTCCGGAAAGAATAGTTGGATCTAAATCTTTGCGTGTCAAACTGATAGAATTTTTTTTATATTTTGCCTCGCCCCAAATATTTAATAATTTATCTTCTAAATTGTGAAAGTCTCTATTTCCATCCCTAGTTCTTTTGGTCGGTTCCCATTTATATTCTGAATATACATCACTGACATAATCCAAAGCCATATCTTCGAATTTTGCAGCGGATTTGTTCTTTCCAAATTTATTATACAACAATTCCCAATTTATCACTTCTGAACCTTCCTGTTTCTTTTAAATTTTACTTAACTAGTTTCTGTCATACAATGTCTGGTTATCAATGCATTTCATGACTATAAAAACTAATAGATAACTTTTAATTATCTATTAATGGATTATACCTCATATTGCCCTCAATATCCAACTATAATTTTAGTCTTTAGCTTATATTAATAAGATTTAACCTAACCCTCCAAAAGCCCCTTCCTTCTACCTGTAATATAACTTGTAACAAGTGCTACCTGGGAGGGAACATAGCAGGTCCAGACAAGCAGGCAAATCACATGATAGAACACAGTTTGATGGTCAGGCAGCGTCATACGAAGTGTAATTGAGCCGTCACAGCCAAAAAATAACGTCAGCCCCGCTGCCAGAAGCAAAGCCGGCAGAGACCGTTTTTTGATATAGGCTATCCATGCAATAATCATATTGATAACTAGCTGTATCAAGGACCACCCCGCTACAACATTAGCCAATAATAGCTTATCAAACAAAGTCAGTACGACTAAGAAAGCTATGTAGGCAAAAATTCTGATAGCGCCAATTAACGGAGTAACCCCAAGGTAAAATGCATACACAGTTTGTACCAGCGCAAAGAAAAAATATCCAAATACCAGAATATTTTGCTGATGAATCAAAACCAGAAACACATCTGCGCAGAGCGTGAATAGCAATGCAAGCGGAATCCCCCAAATAGTTATACTCTTTTTATTTAGATTCGCTGTTTGCCTGTTAAAGGTATGGTACGAATAAACAATTACAACGAAATTTAGCAAAATGGGCAAATACATAAACAGGCTTAATAATCCCCGTCCTGCTGTCTGCTCTGCAATTTTTATTATACAAAAGAGAATAAATTCAATAACAAGATACGCCGCAAGTAATTTTTCATAGGATTCCTTTTTTATCATAATTGTCTACCCCAAAAGAATTAAATATCATTTTGAATCACATTTATTATACGAATATGAATCGTGCAACTATAAATCATAAGACTACATTTCTAATTATGAATCAAATACCATATTTTGTCAATAAATTTATCTGAAACAGTATCTATATACAAGCTAATTATATGACGGGTCAGATGCTAACCACGTATAAATATCTTCTATATCTTCTATTTCTTCATTGTGCATTTGCAACCAGGAAACACAAAAATCAACTTGTTTGCATTTTTCTTTTCATTGTATTGCTGCACCAATATTTTTTCAACCTCTCTAAATTGGCGCTGCTTAAGAAATTCGTCCATCCCTAATGTACCTCTCCATTTTCAAATCTACAATTCTTCCTTTGATCCCTTACCTTCAGACAAATGGAACTTATCACATTTTCCAAGATATGTTAAATCTTTTGGACGACTCTTCCTTGAAGTCTCACAATCCACCCACGTAAACATATCTGTACAAAGTGATTAATTTCTTATAAAATCTTGACAATCCCACTCACAAAAAAATGTCTTCAAATATTCTTCCATATACAAATGTCTTTGTTCAGCAATTCTATTTCCTTCTTGTGTATTCATCTGATTTTTTACCATTAATAATTTTTCATAGAAATGATTTATTGTCGTACCAATATAATTTTGATATTCACTTTGTTCCATATTTTCTCGAACCATAATTTCTGGAGAATAGATTGCTCTCCCTACGCTTCCACCATACGTGAATGTCCTTGCAATTCCAATAGCTCCTATAGAATCAAGTCTATCAGCATCTTGAACTATTTTACCTTCAATAGTTGAAGGTGTGCATGTATTTATTCCCTTAAATGAAATTTCAGAAATAATATCACAAATACATTTAATATCTTTTTTATCAAGGTTATTTATAATCAGAAATTCGCGCGCATTTTTCAACTCGTCATTTCCTCTTTTCAATTTATAATCATCTACATCATGTAAAAGTGCTGCAAGTTTTACTATAAACAAATTAGCATTTTCACGTTCTGCAATATATGTTGCAGTTTTGTAAACACGTAAACTATGATAAAAATCATGTCCACTAGCATCATCAGCAAAAAAAATCCGAATATATTCAATTGCACTTTCAACAATCTTATCATCCATCTTCAAACTCCATTCTGCATCTACGCACACACCATATCTCATCTCGTATAATAATTATATCAAACAACATCTTTGTACTCCAGACTATTCTTCCGTATAAATTCCTGTACATACAATAGCATTTCGTTGCGCTTTACAATTTTTGTCACATCAAATATATAATTATATAGTATCCTCATAATCATCCCCTATTTATAACCTCTGGAATAGTATCTATTTTTCCTACTCCATATTTGTTTCCCCTCTAATCTGTTACAAAACACTCTTTAGTTAGCTAAGATGAGTGACTTTTTACCAGGTACGCATGGATAATTTATACCCTTCTATACTATCCTCAACGAAGTCATTCCACATAATTAAGCTTCCCATCTCATCATATTCTTCTTCATCAACCGGATATTTAAAACAATCACATCTTCCTAAATAATTCAGGTTTTTCGGTTTTCTTCTGTCGGAGGTTTCTGCTATTGTATATTGATATCTTTTTTTTCTTGTTTGTGCATCCCTCACTGAGCAACAGCAATTTAAACCTGTAATATCTTCCATAGATTTAACTTCTTTGGGTGACAACATAATATATACTGACGGGCAAATATCGTCAACTCCCGGAACCACAAAATCAAATCCTTTAATCTCTTTCACATATATAACAATGTACCACCCTTTATATTCTGCCACTGTTTCTGGCGGAGCTACAATCTCCATTGTATATATATCACCAGGATTCCATGAAGTAACATAGGGTTTATGTATGGATATTTTCTTTTTTTCTCCCATTTCTGATAACAGTTTTTTCTTTAATGTTTCTAATACTTTTTTTCTTCGAATAATATCCTTTTGAGAATCCCATTTTTCCTCCACACACTCTTCTTCAATCAAAGATAGCGCTTTTTCCTTTACCTCCGCCTTCAAGCGCCCTAAATTCCACATCGTATCAGCAAGAGCAAGTATTACATCCGTTTTATCATCTTCATCTGCTATTATAGCTCTATATTCTTGCATTATTTCTGCATAAGCGACTTCATCCGTTTTCCCTGCTCTTAACTTGTTTTTATAATCATCCTTCACCTCTATTCCCATATCATTTTGATAAATTCCGGTTCCCCATGCTCCCATTCATTATATTCCCTCCTAATAAGATTTTATATAATCACAAAAGTATTATACCATACATTTTCATTTGAAAAATCATTTTAAGAATATTGATTATATTTTAAAAACTAATATTATTATTTTTACAAAATACCAAGAAATCCTTTTCAAAGCTTTCAAAATCAATTTTCCCTTTCATTTTAATTGATTTAACCGCATCTAAAATACATTTAGCAATCAACTCTTTTTTCTTTTCAATATCACCTAAAACATACTTTTCAAAATCAATACTTTTTCTAATGCTAGCGAAACCATATTTCAGTTCACAATGTTTTCCATTTTTGCATAAACCTCTGTCTAACATCTCTTTCGGTGCAACTATTGGTATAATTCCAATTATATTAATATATTCACTATAACTTTTATCCTTAAAATATTGGTAAATTTCTTGACATAACCGATAAATTTCATCATCTATACCAAATTTATCTGAATAATACTGCGGTGAATTAACATTTAACTCCATATTACCAACCTCTCTTATTCAATGTTGGAAATTCATTATATTTATAGAAATAATACATAATTAAGTCATACTGCTATAAATGAATGTCCAATTTACTTCCGCTATCCAGAATTTTCATTTCTGCATTAACTAATTTTACACCAAATAACATTCTAATCCGTCATATATACATTTTCTTCACCTAATAAGTCATCCCTCTCCCTCCATTTAACAACCTTCGATGCTATCCAAGTACATTTTTCTTTACCTTCCTCCCAAAATTGATAATCTTTTTCACTCCAAAAAAAAATCTTATCTTCTAAATATAAATGTGTATTAATAATATCAACACCATCATTCTCTGGTACAGGCTTAATATTTATTTGAATAATATTGCTAAATTCAACTTCTATAGATGAAGGATTTTTTGATTGCCTCTGAAAGAGAAATCTTGCAATTGGATTACTTAAAACATTCATTTTCAAATCAGTAGATACATATCCTCCTGAAGAGAAGCACATTTCCTTTAAACAAGAGTCATGAAAATTCCCAATTATCTCATTAAAATTTTTCACATCCTCCTGTGTAATAATTTCATTCCATAGCATAATATTCCTCCTTTTATTGCCTTGGTTTTTATCAAATTGGTTCTTTAATACTGCCGTAACATTCACAAATTGTCCAAATCTACAATATATGTATTTATACCAGCAGAAAAACAAATTGTTTCTGAATCAATAATCAAAAACGATAAAATAGGCTTTGTATTTGTATGATATGAAACTATTATTTTCTGTTTTTTAGTATCTAAAATAACAATTGAAAATGTATAAATTAAGGCAATCTTAGTATCTGTTATATAATATACCTTTTCAGGAAAACCAATAAATTCCTCAAGATGAAAAATTCCGCCTCCATCTGAATATTTTCTAATAATCGGCAGCTTTTGGATTTTTTTTATTTCTCCACTTTCATTTATGCATACCATATCATCATTATATGTTCCAAAATATTTTTGCTTTTTGAAGTCATATGTCATATTATACCCTGCATCATAAAAAATTTTTTTAACATTAAAAACACCCTTCTCACAATCAAGAATAATGCTTGCCCCCTTTAACCAGTCTTTGCCCTCAATCTGATCCCAGTATAAAACATGAAACGCAAAACTATCATATTCTGAATTATGTTCTGCAAAATTCATTGCTCTGCTTATTGAAAATGCTCCATTATTAAATAAATCTGTAAATAACAAGACTGTATTACTTTCTCTAAAATCATTTGAAAAACAAACAATTTTTTCTGTATCAATATATAGCCAATTTCCTTGTTTACCAAACGGTAATATATTTAATTTAAAACAGTTGCATTGTCTCCCTGTTTTATACTGTGCTATTGACTGCCCCGTTTCCATACTGTAAACATCTATCACACCCCTGTCAGTAATAGTAAGAAAAGTATAATTATAATTAATCCTAACCTCGTTTACACTTTTTTTAACCTTGACACTTTTCTTGTCTAAAATATTATGTGCATTGTCCATATACATAATATCAACTATGCCCGGATGTATAGCTGCTAAAATATGCTTATCTTCACTATTTAAATAATCTGCCTTATCCCCTCTAAATTTAGCCTGATATTTTAATTTGTCAAACGAAAAACTTTTCCCTCTATACTCCACTGATTCACTTAAAAAAATTTTTCCACAATATACACACTGGTACCCATTGTTTATCTTTTTGAATTGTGATTCTTTCTGACAACAATTAAATTTTTCCCACTCCATATTTGTTTCCCCTCTAATCTGTTACAAAACACTCTTTAGTTAGCTAAGAATTACTATATTCTTCCTCTTCTTTCATTTTACATATAAATGGGGTTTTTTTCGGAGAATCTCCGTAAAACATTATTTCATAAATATTCAATCTTCCCAACCTCTTTTATTCAAAGATAAGGAAATGCAGTAATTCCATTGTAAAACTTTTCCTTTCTTATACTCGTATCATTATGATATCATCAAAATTTTTAATAGTCTATAAAAAATAATTCCTGACTGTTAAAATTTTATTGCATAAATTTTCCTTATGGTATAAACTTAATAATCATATATGCCGATAGCATATTAGAAAGAGCTTATTAGACTTTTTTATTTATTTTGAACCAAGGAGGGTACGATTATGGCAGTAGGTAGCGTAGGAAGTAACACTTATACCAGTGATTTGATTTCCAAGATTCAAGGCAATAGTCAGAACACGGATGTGAAGGCAAATGCAGCAGAGACCGCAGAAGATGTTGGCGTTGTTTATGAGCCTTCCCAGAATACAGAAGCCGCAGAATCCACAAAACAGAGCAGCAAGGTTGACAGTGATCTCATTGCTAAACTGAAGGCTGATGCAGATGCAAGATTATCCCAGCTTAAGGGCATTGTAGAGCAGTTGATTTCCAAGCAGGGAACGGCATCTAAGAATGCAAGCATCTGGGATCAGTTCAGACAGGGTATCTTAGACGGCACCATTGAGGTAGACGAGGCAACCGCAAAGCAGGCTGCTGAAGATATTTCCGAAGACGGATACTGGGGCGTTAAGCAGACCTCAGAGCGTATCTTAGACTTTGCAAAGGCGATTACCGGCGGCAATGCGGAGAAAGCGGAGCAGATGAGAGACGCAATCAAGCAGGGCTTTGAAGCCGCAGCTAAGCTTTGGGGCGACGAGCTCCCGGAGATTTCCCAGAAGACATATGACGCTGTAATGAAGGGCATTGACGACTGGAAAGCAGAGATTAAGACAGAGGCATAAGCAAGATTAGAACAGCAGAACTGCCGCTGCACCGGGTACTTACATTTATGTTGGTACCGGTTGACAGCGGCAGTTATTTATTGGACCGGCACCGGGTGTAATCATCCATTATCGCTACCGGTTTTGTTTTTTGATGATATGGCGTCCGTATTATAATTGCATTCAAATTTTCTGATAATTTCGCTCAAAATCCTAAAATATTCTGTATTTTATCCGATATATATAATAGAAGCTAATGGCATTCTAACGTAATTTCAAGGAGGAGATTACCATGAATGCTCAATCAAATACACAGATTGTTAATCCGGTGTTCGCCGTATTAGCAATACAAAAATATGATCATCGTAACCGCAGACAAGACACAGGAAAAAGAACCAGAAAACCAAGAAACTTTGAGTCCCTTTTCCAGACGGCCTGTGAAACCCCAGATGATATATTAATCTTAAATGACCCCGGCTGTTATGGCAAGGATGCAAAACCAGTCGTTGGAATTGTCAGTAGCTTCAACCATATTTTATAAAGAAGCAGGCAACACGCCTGCTTCTTTTTTTCGTCCAAAGTATGTGATAATCGACAGCCCTTTATAAATTTGCAAAATCCAAAAACAACAGACGCATTTTTTCCTCCGTCTCAAAAAATTCATTTGGATGGCGGACACCCTCGTACACCTGATTGCCGTCCTGATAAGCTACTAACGTATTCATCGGGACAGGCTCCCATACATAGTGGTCAAGCGGCCTTGTCGATATTACGACCGCATCGCCTTTCCGGCGCCTGTATAAGCTGTTTTTGTAATTGGTATGCACATACATCAATTCCCCGTCAAACAAAAGGAGATTTACCTTGTTTTCCGGCGTGATCTCGCGCAAAACCTCCTCGATCAGCGCAAACCTCTCCCTCTCTGACAGTTCTTTTTTCTCCTCTAACGCCGCATCCATCCGGCTGACAATATACGCTAAAATCCGTTCGCTGTCCGTCTGCCCCTGCTGTGTGTGCGTAAAAGCGTTCAGCAGATCGCAGTCAAAAATCGTCCCGTTATGCGCCAGTGTCCACGTCCTGCCGCTGCGGTCCCGCATCACAAAGGGATGCGTATTTTCATAATTGATATCGCCCTTTGTGGCAAGCCGGATGTGCGCTATCATCTTAGCTGATTCTATTTTGGATTGCAAACGCTGTTTTAAATAACGGCTTTTGTGAGAAGCCTCCGGCTGCTTTTCCAATGATACCGCATTTCCGTAAAAAAACGCCATTCCCCACCCGTTGGGATGTTCCCTGCCGTGTGAAAAAAATTCCAAAAGGAGCTCGTTTAGCTCCAGTTTGCTGCTGGATGTCACGCCAAACAATTCACACATTTATTTTCCCTGCCTTTCCTTTACAAGCCTTAACCCCTTTTTAACATATCCGTCCCCAAATTGTTTTCTGATCTTCCACGCATACCGGTTCTCCGCATCCATAAATTTTTCATATTCAAATTGCAGGATTTCTTCTATGTCCGGCGAAAATCCATCATAAAACGCTTTCATTCTGTCAATGACATTCCCCGCGGCGTGCGCCACAGAACAGATTTCTCCGTCCGGCGTCAATATATTGACCGTCTTTAGATCATACCGGGCGGCATTCTTAAAATTCTGCACTGCCTGAATCTGATCCTTTTCGCAGAACGGCTGATTCGCAGATGCGGCAAGCCAGACCAGGAACAGCTGT
This sequence comes from uncultured Lachnospiraceae bacterium, assembly GCA_947629565.1. GTDB lineage: Bacteria > Bacillota > Clostridia > Lachnospirales > Lachnospiraceae > CAG-590. Next base: position 36,781 of record CANREG010000012.1, on the reverse strand, counting down.
GCGAAGCGGATATCCTTTTCCTCCACACCGGCTTCTACAAGGGGATTTAGGTCAAACATACGCAGTTCAATGTGGTTGACGCCATTTTTGCACAGCGAATCCAGATTATTTTCTCCCGCCGGCTTTAGCCGTACCGGATAATACAGCTCCGAAGCGGCTTTCAACAACCCCATGTTTACATATCGCCGGATGCTTTCCGCATACGAGGAAATATCGCTATAATCAAGAATCGGCGCAAACTCGTTCCAATATCCCATCTCGCCGCACCGGACGGACGCCATTCCGGTAAAAACATCCTGATCATAAACGCCTTTTTCCACAAACGAACTGTCCAAAAGCGGGCTCGCCGCGGTCACAGCTACGAGCAGCCAGCCGTATGCAGCCACTTTCTGCGCAAGGTCAAGATAGAACCGGTTTTTGTATTTCTGGTAATCTTTCTCCTCCTGATGTGAAAACTCCGCTTTTAAAAGCTCCTCCGAAAAGGAATAATTGACATGGATACCTGAAAAAGTCATTTTATACCGCCCATATTTTGCCGATAAGTATTCCCGGTATGCGGTTTTTGACACCTCAATCCCCTCAAAAACCGCAACCGGTATGTCGCTTTCATTCTGAATGTACGGCGGGTTAGAAAACAGCCAGAGGTACTCCCGCTCCGGCAGGCTTTTCAGGCTTTCGTAGATACGCCTGTTGTGAAACTCTAACTCTTCGACCGCCGCTTTCGCGCTGTCGTGTACCGATGTGTTGATCTCCGTTTGATTTTCACAGAAATCTTTTACAATATGCGGATCATCCGCAAACGGATGTGGCGAATGGGACAGCGTGCCGTCTTCCCGGATGCGCAGGCTCTCCTTTTCCAGTCCGAAATTCCCCTCTAAAAGATGTTGTTTGACATCATCATACTCAATATGTAACATTGCATCTCTGCCTCTCTATTTTTGTATTACTTTTCTAGTTCTTATTCCTGTATTACTTTTCTGATTCGTTCTAATGCCTCTGACAGCACACCGCGGGGACAGGCGACGTTGATTCTCTGGAAACCTCTCCCGCTCTCCCCAAATATTTTTCCGCTGTCAAGCCACAGTTTCGCTCTGTGTATGATCCGTTCGTCTAACTCCTCCGCAGGAAGTCCGGTTCCCCGGAAATCCAGCCAGACAAGATATGTTCCCTCGTGATCCGTCATGCGCACGCTGCGGCTCTTTTCGCCAAAATTTTTTTCTATATATTGTTCGGTAAACGCAATGTTATCCGCCACATAGGAGTACATCGCCTGATACCATTCTTCCCCCTTACTGTATGCCGCTTCACAGGCGGTCAGACCTAAAATGCTAAGCTGGCTGATCCCTGCCGCATCCAGTTCTTTCCGGAATTTCCGCCGCAGCGAAGGATTTGGGATAAAAATATTGGAAACCAGCATACTTGCCAGATTAAATGTCTTGCTCGGGGACGTGCAGACAAGCGCAATGTCCTCGTATTCTTTTTTCAAACCGGCAAAGACATGGTGTTTTCCCCGAAATGTAAAATCCTGATGGATCTCGTCGCTCACGACGATCACATGACGCTGAACGCAGATATCCCCGATTGTCTCAAGCTCTTCCCTTGTCCATACCCGACCGACCGGATTGTGCGGATTGCACAGGAAAAAGAGCTTAATCTTCTCCTCCACGATTTTTCGCTCAAAATCTTCAAAATCCATATGATAGCGGTTGTCTCCGCCAAGGTATAAGGTATTGCTGACTACCCGCCGCCCATTGTCCTCAATCACCTCCGAGAACGGATAATAGACGGGGCTTTGCAGCAACACCGCATCCCCTGGCTCTGTATACGCCTTGACCGCCATCGCAAGCGCAAATACAACACCCGGCGTTTTGACAAGCCATTTTTCCTCCGGCTTCCATCCATGATGACGCTCCATCCATCCGCATACAGCGTTAAAATATTCCGTTCCCACCTCGCTGTAACCAAAAATCCCATGCTTGATCCGGTCCGCCAAAGCGTCCTCCACATAGGAGGACGTCGCAAAGTCCATATCCGCCACCCAAAACGGAAGCACATCCTCCGGCAATCCCCGCCTTTTTGCAAAATCATATTTCAGACAGTTCGTATTTCTCCTGTCGATTACGCTGTCGAAATCTAAATTCCTTTCCGGCATAGCATATCACTTCCTTTTTTAATTTCTGAAAAGACGGTTTCTAATTCTCCTAACAGGTCTTTTACATCCTCAATGCCCACGGAAAGCCTGAGCGTGCAGTCCGTAATCCCGTTCTTTTTACGGATCTCTTCCGGCACATCCGCGTGCGTCTGGGTTGCCGGATATGTAATCAGCGTTTCCACGCCCCCGAGGCTTTCCGCAAACCGGATCAGCCGCACCTTTTCCAAAACTGCCAGTGCAAACTCCCGGCTCTCCACCTGAAACGTAATCATTGCGCCAAATCCCCTCGCCTGCCGCTTCACGATCTCATGCCCCGGATGGGAGGGAAGCCCCGGATAGATTACCTGCGAAACCGCCTGCTGTCCGCTTAACCAACGGGCAATCTCCATCGCATTGCTCTGTGCTTTCTCCATCCGTATTCCAAGCGTTTTGATTCCGCGGAGAATCAGCCAACTGTCAAACGGAGACAGCCCCGCCCCTGTCGTCTTAATGAGAAAACGGAGCCTTTCGCTGATATCCTCCCTGTCTGTAACGAGAAATCCCGCCAGTGTGTCATTGTGCCCGCCGAGATATTTTGACCCGCTGTGGACTACGACGTCCGCCCCCAGCTCCAATGGGTTTTGGAAATACGGCGACAAAAAAGTATTGTCGACGATCAACAGCAAGCCGTGCTTTTTTGCAATCCTTGACAGCGCCGCAATGTCGGTCACATGCATCATTGGATTGGTCGGCGTTTCTATGTAAATTGCTTTTGTGTTTTCCTGCACGAAAGATTCGACGTCTTCCTTGTAGCAGTCAATATTGGAAAACTTAACACCGTTTTTTTCTGATACATTCCGGAACAGCCGGATGCTGCCGCCGTACAGATCCGCATCCACGATCAGGTGATCGCCCGGGCGGAACAATTCCATCAAAAGCGTAATCGCCGCCATGCCGCTGGACAGCGCGAACGCATCCAACCCGTTTTCTAATCCGGCTACGACCTTTTCCAAATGCTCCCTTGTGGGATTCTGCAATCTGCTGTAATCATATCCGGCGCTCATCCCCACACCGGGATGCGCATAGGTAGCCGTCTGATAGATTGGAAAACTGACAGCGCCAAAATGATCATTCCTGCTTTCCAACCCTTCCGCCGCTTCTTCCAAATGCAGACATTTTGTCTCGATTCCAATTCCCATTTCCTGACTCCTCCCGTTTGATTGTTTTGTCATTAAACATACTATTTTGATATGTTTATATTGTAAAAAGAAGACCATGTTTTGTCTAATCGTTCTTATCTGCTATGGGTTATAGTTTTTTCCTATAAGTCGTCACGCATCGCTTTTTCACATAATTTTTTTATCAGCCGTTATAGCATCGCTTTCTCACCAAATTTTTCCAGCGCGAGCAGATAGCTTTTCCCGATCTCGCTAATGTTGCTGTCCTTTCGCGTAATGTAGCCAATCGACATCATTTCCTGCTCATTCAGCTTGACGGCGACATAATCGGAACCGTTCAGCTCCTCGCAGATAATACCGGAACAGAGCGTATAACCGCACACGCCGACCATCAGATTTAAAAGCGTCGCCCTGTCGCTCGCCTTGATGATCTTCCGATAGGGGGCTGTGCTCAAGACCTCCTCGGCAAAGTAAAAGGAATTGTGTGCGCCCTGCGCAAAGGAAAGGCATGGATAATCCATCAGCTCTTCCAGATCGATCCGTTCTCTGCCCGCCAGTGGATGTCCTTTCCACATATATACATACAACCCGCAGTCGAACAGCGGGTGAAATTCCAGATTGTATTCCCGGAACAGCTTTTGCAGAACCTTTTCATTAAAATGGTTCAAATATAAAATCCCGAGCTCTGATTTCCTGTTTTTAACGTTTTCGATCACAGTATGCGTCGTCTCCTCGTAAATCTCAAATTCATAGGCGTCCATTCCATACTGATGAATCGTTTCGATAAAGGCATTGACCGCAAACGTATAGTGCTGTGTAGATACGCTGAATTTCTTTTTCGCTTCTTTTCTACTGATGTACCTCGCATCCAACAGGTCGTACTGTTCCAACACCTGCCTCGCATATCCAATAAATTCTTCCCCTTCCACAGTCAGAGAAATTCCTGTTTTTGATTTGTTGAAAATTTCAATACCAATCTCCTGCTCCAACCCTTTAATCGCATTGGATAGACTGGGCTGGGATATGTAGAGTTTTTTGGAAGCGTCGTTGAAGGACGTCTCCCCTGCGGCACATATGGCGTATTTTAACTGCATCAGTGTCATTTTAATCTCCATTTCCGAGCGAAGCTCGCTCTAGCGGCTTATCGCGAAAAGGCGATGGAAAAGCTACATGATATGTTATTGGAACGAATATTAGTTTATCTGGTTTTTCCTATCAAGTCAATAGGGATATTGGAGGGGGATTTGTTTGTCTGGATATAGTGATAACAAACAGAAAGTCTGATAAATCGACAGCACTTAAGAAAATATTAAATATTCATTCACAAATCTTATACATTTAGGACACGCTTTTTTCACAACTTTTTCCTATACTATGTCCTGTAAGAACTTTTCATAAAGTACATTTATTTTTTAGATGTACTTAATTCTCCCCCTCATTAAGAGAAACGAAGGTGCAAACCTTCGTTTCTTTTTATTTGTGCGCTCTGCACTTCATTTTTCTATTGCATTATCTCGCTCCGCTGCAAAGAACTTCGGCAAGTTTAACCAACTGCTCCCTCTCTGCCGCCTTAACGGTAGAACGAATCGTAACGGTCTCATCCAAAACCGTCACATTGGGCATTGCCTCAAACTGCTCCCGCATAAGCCTTCCGGAGGCAGGGGCCCAGGAACCATTTTCTATCACTGCCACTGTACGCTTCTGGTAATTCTTGATTTTCAGATGGTGAATAAAATCCTGCATAATCGGCATAATGCCTGCGTCGTAGGTGGGAGCCGCCACTACCAGACGGTCATAGCGGAAAGCGTCCTCAATACACTCCGCCATATCCTCTCTTGCCAAATCAGAGATTGCCACCTTCTCCACGCCTTTTTCCTCTAACAGACCGGCCAGTTCCTTTGCCGCCTGGGCGGTATTGCCATGAAGGGACGAATAGGCGATAAACACGCCCTTATCCTCCGGTTCATAGCTGCTCCATGTCTGGTACTTTCCGATATAGTATTCCAGATTTTCCGTAAGGATCGGTCCATGCAGCGGGCAGATAATCCGGATATCCAAAGCAGCCGCTTTCTTTAATAAAGCCTGCACCGGCATACCGTATTTACCCACAATGTTGAAATAATATCTTCTCGCCTCGCAGGCCCAGTCCTCGTCTGTGTCCAGGGCTCCGAATTTTCCAAAGCCGTCTGCGGAGAACAAAATCTTATCCGCAGAATCATAGGTCACCATAACCTCCGGCCAGTGTACCATAGGCGCCATGACAAAATTCAGGGTATGGGCGCCAAGCTCCAAAGTGTCCCCTTCCTTTACGGTTATGCTTCTGTCCTCTACAGGCACCTCAAAGAAATTTGGCAGCATGCCAAAGAGCTTTGCATTGGACACCAGCTTCATATCCGGATATTTGTTAATGACATCCGCCAAATTAGCAGAATGATCCGGCTCTAAATGAGAGATGACCAGATAATCCGGCTGCTTGTCCCCCAACACTTCATCTAAGTTGGCAAACCACTGATCCGCCGCCCGCTTATCCACCATATCCATAATCGTAATCTTATCATCCATAATGACATAGGAATTATAAGATACTCCATTCGGAATAATGTACTGTCCCTCAAATAAATCTAAGGTCTTATCATCTACTCCTACATAAAATACGCTGTCTGTTATTTTGTTTGTCATTTTCCCTTTTCCTCGCTTTCTTATATATTTCCTTCCATTGGAAAAAACTGTCTCTAAGTTTCATTCCGCTTTCGGTATCCTGCAATGGGAAGTCTTTATGGGTTGAGTCATCCCCGGCTCCACAAGTAGCAGTAAGACTGCGTCCGGGCTGCAAAATACTCTTTCTTTAGAAGCTCCCTGACTTCTTCTCTCGTGTACCAGGCGGCCTGGATTTCCTCTACGGCAGAGGTGCTCTCGGCAAATTCTCCCGCTGCCACCCCGATAACGCACATATTTTTTTCATTGGAAAAGCCGATGGCGCTAAAGCTTTCTCCGAGAATATCTTTGACTTCCACAAGGGTAAGCCCCGTCTCCTCCCAAAGCTCCCTTTTGGCGCTTTCCAGGAAATCCTCTCCGGGATCAATCAGTCCCGCCGGGAAATTATATACAAAATCCCCGCAGGCCATACGGAACTCCCTGTTCAATAAAATCTTATCCCCGGCCTCATTGTGCATGACAAGCACCACAGAATCCGGCGGGTGTCCCGTCAGTTCCTCCCTTGTGGTCAGATTCCGGTCCCGGCTTATCATCTCATAGACCTTTTTTGTGTTGTCCTCTGTCTCGTAGGTAATATCGTAACGGTTGATAAACTTTCCCTTTTCCTTCGGTTCAATCCCCACAAATTTCATGCTGTCACTTCCTCATATCATCACAGTCTGTCGCCCCGGCTGATAAGCAGAATCCGACTTTGCAGCAATATGCCGCATCCGCCCTGCCATATGGGCCTTTACATCGTTACCGCATAATCACTGGAATACATATCCTTTAACGCCTGTTTGGAATTATACTGCTCTCCGATGCAGAACTCCTTGGACCATGCCATATAATAGGCCCATGGCGTATGGGATTTCTCCAGCATATGGATATCCGGAATATAGCCAACCTCCGCAAGAGCCGCTACTTTATTCTTTGTCGTCTCTGCAATGAGTTTGTCATAATCCTCCTGATAATCCGTAGGCGCGTATTTTTCCAGATAAATATCCACTGAAATCACATCCACATACTCGTCCCCCGGATACCCTTCCTTCAGCCGGCAGTTCCATACCCAGAGCAGATTATCCAGATGATGCACCTGCGTGTAATGGACATACATCAGCTTATAAAGCTCCGCCGCCACCTCCGGTCCCTGGGCGCCCCACCAGAACCACTTGCCGTCAGACTCGTGGAAGGGCCGCCACAAAACAGGAATATCCGCATCGCAAAAACGCTTTAACTCCTCCGCAATCACATCCATATCATGATAAAAGGCCTCCCGCTCCGGCGTTCCCTCTACAAGCACCTGCCGGGCGTCAAAATCCGTATGCTCCGTATAGAACGCCTTATCCCGTCCGCCAACGGGGGAATACCAGTGGAAAGAAAATGTTACAATACCGTCATTTTCTTTTGCCCAGCGGTAAGCGGTATCCAAAGTCCCCCGGTTCTCATAAACCTCTGTCAGACAGGGCTCGGAGGCGTCGTCATAATTGATATTCGGCGAGTACGCCAACAGTTCAAATCCCCTGAGCTTCGGCTCCTTTCCCGTCACCTCCCGGATATACGCAATCTCCTCCATGGGATTGGTCTGGGTGTGCTGCCCGGTGATAATCTTTTTTCCGGCAGTCTCATACAATTCATTCAATAACTTTCTCGCATTTGCCGTTGCGTTCTGGTTTACTGGTATTGCCATATCTTTCCCTCCTGCCATATATATTTTAACATTTAAATGTTTCCCTACTTGCGATGAATATCAACCTATCAACTCCGTCAATCAAGAAACTCTCACAACCTTTATTGCTGCCCGGTTAAATCAATTACGAAACCCTCACAACCTTTATTGCTGCCTGGTTGAACCAATTACCATAAGCAGGTTTTTTATGCCCGCCGGTACTTAATGAGTGCAAGGCACGAATTTAGTACCGCTGCGTGGCATAACCAAGCGCAAGCGTACCTGCGTTGGTATTGGTTCAACGGCAGCTTCCATAAAGTAACTCAATGTTTCGCAATCACTTACAATGCTGATTCCTCAGCCTCCACCACTTGAATACACAGCTCCTCTAACTGCTTCGCATCCACTTTATCCGGCGCATTGCTCATCATGCAGGAAGCGTCCTTTACCTTTGGAAAGGCAATTACATCCCGGATCGATTCCGCCCCTGCCATCAGCATAATCATGCGGTCTAACCCGAATGCCAGTCCAGCGTGAGGCGGCACGCCATACTGGAATGCCGTCAGCAAAAAGCCGAACCGGTCATGGGCGTCCTCCTCGCTGATTCCCAGTAAACGGAACATTTTCTCCTGTATATCATCCTGGTGAATACGGACAGAACCACCGCCTAATTCCACGCCGTTTAACACAATATCATAGGCTTTGGCTCTTGCCTTTCCCATATCTGTGTCAAGAAGTGCCAAATCCTCCTCCATCGGCATGGTAAACGGGTGGTGCATTGCGGTATACCGCTCCTCCTCGTCAGACCATTCAAACACAGGAAACTCGGTAATCCACAGGAACCGGAATTCATTTTTATCAATCAGCTCCATCTGCTCCGCCAATTCACAGCGCAGGGCGCCCAAGACGGAAAATACAATCTTATCCCGGTCAGCGGCAAAGAGCAGCAAATCTCCCGGCTGTCCGTCCAGCCTGTCAACAAGAGCGTCCATTTCTTCCTCTTTCATAAACTTGGCAAAGGAAGACTTTCGGGTTCCGTCCTCACTGATAGCGATATAGGCAAGCCCTTTTGCCCCATAGCCCTTTGCAAAATCCACCAGCGCGTCAATCTTCTTTCTCGGCATTCCTCCCTGTCCTTTGGCGTTAATGCCCCGGACAGAGCCCCCGTTTTCCACGGCTCCCTTAAAGACTACAAAATCACAGTCCTTAACGACCTCGGTCACATTGACAAGCTCCATGCCAAAACGGACATCCGGCTTGTCGGAACCAAACCGCTCCATGGCCTCCTGCCAGGTCATACGCTGTATCGGCAGGGGAACCTCCACGCTGATGGCCTCCTTAAATACTCTCGCCAACAGCCGTTCATTGACGTCTAACACCTCGTCAATATCCACAAAGGATAACTCCATATCAATCTGGGTAAATTCCGGCTGGCGGTCCGCCCGCAAATCCTCGTCCCGGAAACATTTTGCCACCTGGTAATACCGGTCATAGCCTGCCGCCATTAAAAGCTGCTTAAAAATCTGGGGCGACTGGGGCAGGGCATAAAAGGAGCCCGGATGCACCCGGCTTGGCACCAGATAATCTCTCGCCCCCTCAGGGGTGGATTTATTCAAAATCGGCGTTTCAATTTCCAAAAATCCTTCCTCTGCTAAGAAGTTGCGGATAATGCTTACCACTCTGCTCCGCAAAATCAGATTCCGCTGTAAATCCGGCCTGCGCAAATCCAGTGTGCGGTATTTTAGCCGCACCTCCTCCTTGGTTTTCGAATTTTCCTCAATCGGAAAGGGCGGCGTATCCGCCTCGGACAGAATCCGCAGGTCAGCGGCGATAATCTCAATATCTCCCGTTGCCAGATTTTTATTGATTCCTCCGGCGCGAAGGGCCACCGTTCCGGTGATTGCCACCACGAACTCACTTCTTAACCGCTCCGCTTTGGCAAAACTTTCGCTGCCGCACTTTTCCTCCTCAAAAATTACCTGTAAGATTCCGCTCCTGTCCCGTAAATCCACAAAAATGATTCCGCCCTTGTTCCGGCTTTTCTGCACCCAGCCCATTACCGTAACGGTCTCATTTACATTCTGATTACTTACCTCCGTACATCTGTGGGTCCGCTTTAACCCCTTCATTGACTCCGCCATAATATCCTCCTGTTCAAATAGAACCTCCCCTGCGCCGCAGCGGGCGTTCCCTATTCTTTGTTATCGCATTGACTTCCGTTTTCACGCTTGCAGTTCTTCCCGGTAGAACTCCTCAAAAACAGTGTATCCTTCTTTTTCCAACTGCTCCTTCTGGAATTTTTTGTTCTTCTTCATTATCGCAATATTAATCTGCTCTCCCTTCCGCCGCCGCTCATTGGCCTGCTTAAGGATTGCCAGCATCCGCTCCTTTGGCATATTCTTCTCTACCAAAAACGCTGTTTTCTGCCCCTTTGCCGGCACCTGATACTCTTTTTCCAAAAGCAGCATGACAATGCGCTCAAAACCAATAGAAAATCCGCAGGCCGGAATATTCTGCCCGGTAAACTTGCCAATCATCTCGTCATAGCGCCCGCCGCCGCCGACAGAGCCGCCAAACTCGTCCATGGAAATCTCAAAAATCGGACCGGTATAATAGGACATTCCCCGTACCAGGGTAGGGTCAAATATAATCTTAAAATCCGCTGATTTCGTGGCGTTCACGCTCTCCATAATTGTAATCAAATCCTCCGCCACGCCGGTCTCTAAATGCTCTCCAAGCGTATCCTTTAAGAACCGGACGCCCTCTGCATCGGAAGCGGTCTTTTCAAACAGCGCCAGATACCTGTCCACATTTTCCTTAGGGTAGCCCTGGCCTGCCAAATCCTCCGCCACCCCTTCTAGTCCAATCTTATCCATCTTGTCAAGGGTGATAAACACATTGTCGTAATCCTTTTCCTCAAATCCGCTGTAAGCCGCCATGGCCTTTAACATTTTCCGGTTATTAAGGCGTATGGTAAATTTTTCAAACCCAATCTTCCCAAGTAAAGTAGTGGTCGCCGTAATCAGCTCAATCTCTGCAAGAATGCCGGGCTCACCCAAAATGTCAATGTCGCACTGCATGAACTGGCGGAACCTTCCCCTTTGGGGACGGTCAGCCCGCCACACATTGCCCATCTGCAGCGCCTTAAAGGGCGCGGGGAGGTCGTTGGCATTGTTGGCATAGTAACGGGAGAGGGGAAGGGTTAAGTCATAGCGCAGACCGCCGTCTACTAAATCCATCTCCTCTTTCGCATCCTCTAGCTTTAACTTTTCGCCTCTTTTCAATATCTTAAAAATCAATTTCTCATTTTCTCCGCCCTGGTTAGAGGACAGATTCTCAATGTGCTCCACGCAGGGAGTCTCCATGGAGGAAAACCCGAAGGTCTTGTAAGTCTCCTTTATCTGCCAAATCACATAATCCCGGATTTCCATCTCCTTCGGCAGTATATCCTTCATGCCGGTTACCGGCTTTTTCTTCATCGCCATTTTATAATCCTCTCTTTCACATGGTCGTCTCTTATATATAATTCCTAATCGTGAAGACGGTCTGCTCTCCCCGCTCCTCGCTTATCAGCGCAAACTGGTTTTCTTCGTTAAGCGCTCAATGCACCAGCTTATCTTCCTCATCCCGATTAATGGCCCGCTCCATAATCTCCTCATGCACAATGCTCTGGAAGGGAAGAAAAATTTTCATATCGAAATGCCGGACTTCCTCAATCAACAGCTCCACCGCCGTATTGCTGTCAAACGCCTTCCGGTAGGGACGGTCTGAGGTAAGCGCCGCAAACACATCACACACCCGCAGGATTCTTGCGCCTAACGGAATATTTTCTCCCACCAGATTATCCGGATAACCGGTACCGTCATAATTTTCATGGTGGTGGAGAATCATCTCGCAAACCCTGTCCGGATACCCCTGGTCGCGCACCACCTCATAGCCTAATCCCGCATGAAGGCGGACATAGCGCATCTTCTCCACATTCAGGGTATCGTCGTCCCGTCCGTACAGATATGTACTGGCCCGAAGTTTGCCGATATCGTGCAGCATACCCGCCACCTCCACATCATGGCAGAAGGCCGTATCCATTTTAAGCTCCCTTGCCAGCTTTCCGGCAAGACGGCTGACTTCTATCCCATGGGCAATCTCTGTTTGTAAATCTGCATCAAGATACGCAGAAATTTCCTCTGCATTTGCTCCCACTCTGTCAAGCTCAATCATACAACTCCTCCCTTCCGGGAAAACAGCTTTTGCTTTCTCTCCATCATCTCATCAACTCTTGCAATATATTCATCTACATTTTTTACATTTTCCGCCCGCTCAATCCGGTTTTCGTCCCGGAAAATGAACTTTGACGCGGCTCCGGCTCCCATGGCGAGAATATCCAACTTCTCCTCCATGATTAAAATGTTGTATACACATTCCTTTCCCTCCGCCGCATAGCCGATATTCTCAAGCTTTCCCGGAATATTCTTCTGGCGGTACAGATAATAAGGAAACAACCCGGATTCCCTGGCGCACCGGTCCACAGCCGTCAGCATTTCATTGGTACTGCCGAAAACTAACTTCCGGTACTGCTCCCATTCCCGGTTCAGATTGGCGGCGCGCTTAATCGCCAGGGAATGTACCGTAAGACTGTCCGGCTTAAGCTCCCGGATTTCAGACAGGGTATGCAAAAGCTCCTCCATGCCTTCTCCCGGCAGCCCGGCAATGATATCCATATTGATATTGTCAAACCCCGCCTGTCTTGCCATGGCAAATGCGTCTTTTGTCTGGCGGGCCGTATGCGCCCTGCCAATCAGTTTAAGCGTATCGTCAGACATGGTCTGGGGATTAATGCTTATGCGCTGCACCCCTGATTTCTTAAGCGCCTGAAGCTTTTCCTCCGTAAGACTGTCCGGTCTTCCGCACTCCACGCAAAATTCCCGCAAATACTGCAGGGAAAAAGCCTGCCGGATATGCCCAATCAGTTCCTCTAATTGCGCGGCGGACAAGACGCTTGGCGTTCCGCCTCCGACATATATGGACACAAGCCGTTTATTCCGGTAAGCCTCGGCCACAAAATCCATCTCCCGGTAAAGGGCCTTTAAATAATCCCCCGCCTTATCCTCATAGTCGGCTATGGGATACGAGGTAAACGAACAGTATAAGCACCTGCTGGGGCAAAAGGGAATCCCGATATAGACGCAGTATTCCTCCTCATATTGAAAATCCTTAAAAAGCTGCTGCTCCCTCTTAGCCACCTCAATACAAATATCCGCTTTCTGGGGTATGGTAAGATAGGTATCTGTGTATTCCCTATGTATTGCCTCCTCCGCCACGCCGTTTTCCAACAGTTCCGTAGCAATCTTCGTGGGCCGCACTCCGGTCAGGGTTCCCCAGGGAAGCGTCTTGCCGGTATATGCGGATAACTGGCGGTAAAGCGCCGCCTTAATCCGGTTTTTGGAAGCTTTTTTATCCCAGTAATCCGCCGCTTCCTTTTCTACCGATTCATATCCCTTATCATCTGTCAAAGAAAATGTGACAACCCCTTCGCTCTTTGCCCCGGTCTCCTCATCTTCCTTACAGGCGTAATCCACCACAAGGGACAATCTGCTGCCGGCCTTTGTCCGCACGACTTTTTCATTATCAAAAAACGCCTGCAGCATCACCCGTATATCGTTATCATATAAATCTAACTGCTGTTTTAAATATATCATGTTAAATATCCCGCGCTATTTTCCAATTCCGCAGACCATATTGGTCTCTTTTTCCCATGCAATCGTTGTGCTGTCCATATGTCCCGGAAACACCTTGGTCTCGTCCGGAAGCGTAAATAACTTCTCATGAATGGACCGAAGCAGCACCGCCCCGCTGCCGGTAGGGAAATCCGTTCTCCCCACGCTTCCGCAGAACAAAGTATCTCCTGCAATTACAGACGCAAGCTCCTCATTATAATAACACATACCGCCTGCCGTATGCCCCGGCGTCAGAATACAGGTTAAAGTGGTTCCGATTATATCCACCTTCTCTCCGTCCCGCAGCGTCTTATCTGCCTGCAAGGTCATCGGGTGCCCGAACATAGCGGAAAGATTCACCGTAACCTTGCCAAGCACCTGTTCATCTTCCTCCCTTGAGGCGTAGACCGGCACATGATAGGCGTCCTTTAATTCCTTCACTGCGCCGATGTGGTCGTAATGCCCATGTGTCAAAAAGATTGCCTGAAGCTTAAATGCAGGCGTATCAAAAATCTCCTTCAAGGTCTCCGGCTCCGCTGCCGGGTCAAACACTACGCACTCCCCCGTATCATGGTTCACCAAAATATAACAGTTGGTTCCCATATCCCCTAAGGTCTTTCTGAAAATCTCTAAATCTGCCATCTGTTCTATCCTTTCATCCAACACTACGCTCTACATCAATAACTCCCGGAACCATCCGCAGCTTGGCGATTACATGGTTTAACTGTTCCACTGTACGGATATCAAAGGTAACGGTCAGCGTTGCCTGCTCATTCTTGTGGTGGCTCTTGGTGTTGACCGCCGTCACATTAATATTGGCCTCTGTAAATACCTTCGACACATCAAATAACATTCCGGTACGGTCAGCGGCAAAAATCCGCACCTCTGTGGAATAAGTGGTTCCGGTATTTTCGTCGGCGCCGGCCTCCCATTCCGCCTCGATCAGCCGGGCCCGGTCCGTATCTCCCATACCCAGAATATTAACGCAGTCTGTCCGGTGAATGGAAATTCCCCTTCCCCTGGTAACAAACCCGACAATCTCATCTCCCGGTACCGGGGAACAACAGCGGGAAAGATGAACCGTCACATCATCAACGCCCCGTACCTTAATGCCGCCGCCCGATCCGCTGCTTCTATGCAGCTCGCCGCTGCGGTTCAACTGCTCTAAAAGGTCAGCCTCCGTCATCTGCTCCTTCTGCTCTCTCGCATAGGTCTCAATCAGCTTGTTCATGACCTGGCCCTCTTTTAAAGCGCCATGCCCTATCGCCGCTAAAACAGAATCCCAGTCTTTGAAATTATATTTGGTCATAACCGCCTTAAGCATCTCCGGCTTTGTGTACTGGCTGTAGTTATACCCCTTCGCCTTGCAGTAATTTAATAACAGCTCCTTACCGCGGCTGATATTGTCCTCTTTAAATTCCTGTTTGAACCATTGGTTAATCTTATTCTTAGCCTGGGCCGATCTGACAATAGACAGCCAATCCCTGCTCGGTCCCTTGGAATTTTGTGAGGTGATAATCTCCACCTGGTCGCCGTTTTGCAGGGTATAATTGACCGGCACCTGTCTGCCGTTGACTCTGGCCCCGACCATCTTATTTCCCACAGCAGAGTGAATACTATAGGCAAAGTCAATGGGCGTGGAACCGGCAGGGAGATTCTTCACATCTCCATTGGGCGTAAAACAGTATACCTGCTCGGCAAACAGGTCTAAGTCGGTCTTTACCGCGCTCATAAACTCCTTGTTATCCTGGGTATTGGTCTGCCACTCCAGAATCCGGCGCAGCCAGATTAACTTCTCCTCTTCCTTATCCACTGCCGTTCCGGAAAGGTTCTCTTTATATTTCCAATGGGCGGCGATACCATACTCCGCCGTCTTATGCATATCATAGGTACGAATCTGAATCTCAAAGGGCTGCCCTCTCTTGCTGATTAGCGTCGTGTGTAAGGACTGGTACATATTGGGTTTGGGCATGGCAATGTAATCCTTGAACCGCCCCGGTATGGGCTTATACTTCTCGTGAATGATGCCTAACGCCGCATAGCAGTCCCGCACGCTGTCCACAATAATCCGGACGGCAAAGACGTCATAAATCTGGTCTAACGTCTTATTCTGGTTCACCATCTTCTTATAAATGCTGAATAAATGCTTTACCCTGCCGCTAATCTCCGCTTTGATTCCCGCCTCGTCAATATGCTGTTTCACATCATGGACAATCTGGTGGATAAATTCCTCCCGTTCCACTAAGCGTTCCTCAATATCGCTCTTTAGCTGCTTAAACTCCTCCGGCTTTAAATACTGCATGGAAAGGTCGTCTAATTCAATCTTAATCTTGCTGATACCAAGACGGTGAGCAATGGGAGAATAGATGTCCATGGTCTCCCTGGCCTTTTCAATCTGCTTGGCCGGGGACTGATATTGCAGGGTTCTCAAATTGTGCAGCCGGTCCGCTAACTTTATCAGCACCACCCGGATATCCTTTGCCATGGCAAGGAACATTTTCCGCAGATTCTCCGCCTGCAATTCCATTTTATCCTGGGAAAAATTAAGCTGTGTCAGCTTGGTAACGCCGTCTACCAAAAGCAGGATTTCCGGAGAAAATTCCTTTTCAATCTCTTCGCTCGTCATAACCGTATCCTCAATGACGTCATGGAGGATTCCTGCCACAATGGTTTCTTTGTCCAATTCCAACTCCGCTAAAATAATGGCTACACAGAGCGGATGCATAATATAGGGTTCCCCGGACTTCCGAAGCTGCCCCTCGTGAGCTTTTCTGGCAACATCATAGGCCTTTTCAATCATAGAAATATCCGTATTAGGGTGATACTCTAACACTTTCTGAATCAGCGTCTCATATAACTCCTCCGGCGGTGTAAAATCCTTCGGCGTACTCAGTTCCTTATCTGTGCTCATCATTACTGCCATCTGCTCACCTTCTTTACTGTCTTTCTCTCGCGTTACCAGCCATCTGTAAATATATACTAGTATATCCCATATTTTCCAAGTTGCAACTATCTATTTTCAGAAATGCCTTACTTTTGTGAAATATGCCCAATCCTTTCCGCCATTTTCCACAGAAGGCTACAAAACCTCCCGGACAGCGGCCATGGAATAGTGTTTGACCTTTAGCTGTATCGTCCGGTTCCCATTATACTCATTGACAGTGGGATAGTATACAATGTTAAGGATCACATTATTCAGCCACCCATGCAGCAGCTTGTCGTATTCCTCCGCGCCAAACCAATCTGCGATATTTTTTTCAAATTCCTGGGCCTCAAAATAAACTGCCTCACAGGTGACGCCCTCACTGCTTTCTAAGATCATTTTTACAACATTCCTGTCTTTTCCCAAAATCTTTGCCGACAGCACATTCATATCCTTCTGCGCAAAGACAGGCTTTTCATTGCCCTTTCCAAAAGGCGCCAACCCGTCTAACTGCTCAATCAGCCCTTCCGTTATGTAAGAAACCGGCATGGCGACATCAATTAAAACCTTTGGCACAAAATCCTCTTCAGAAAGCCCGCATTCTTCGTTTATCTGCTTCTTAAAGGCTTCCAGATTCTCCCGCTTTAACGACAAACCCGCCGCCATGGCATGGCCTCCGTATTTTAACAAAAGTTCGTCACATTTCTGCAGCCCCTCAAACATATGATAGGACTCGATGGAACGCCCGGAACCTTTTAGAGTCCCTTCCTCCTCACTGTCCGCCAAAATAAACACGGGGTGGTTGTAATGGTCCCTGATTCTTCCCGCAATGATTCCCGCCAGACTTTCATGGCAGTCTGACAGATAAAGAACCAAAACTTTCATAGGCTCCGCCTTTTCCATCTGCTGCTCTGCCTGCTCCACGCCGCGGAGAGTCATCTCTTTCCGTTCTTCATTCATACGGACAATTTCTCCGGCCCTTGCTATAGCGTTTTCAATGTCCTCCTCTAGCAAAAGCTCCAGCGAATCCGTTGCGCTTTCTAACCGGCCGGAAGCATTAATGCATGGCCCTAACCGAAAACCGACATGATGAGCGCTTATGGTTACATCAGAAAGCTGATTGGCTCCGATTAATGCACGGATTCCTTTGTTCTCCGAATGATTAAGCCGCTCTAAGCCCTGCACGGCAAAAATGCGGTTCTCGCCGGTTAAGGATACAATGTCGCAGATTGTTGCCATAGCCACAAATTCTAAAAACTGGCACATTTCCTCCTGCGGAACTTCCCGTTTCATATATAAAGCCTCTATAAATTTATACGCCACGCCTGCCCCGCACAAATCATCAAAGGGGTAGGTGCAGGTTTCTTTTTTGGGATTCAGAATGGCATCTGCCGGAGGCAGAATATATCTCTTCTCCTCCCCTTCCACAATAAACGGTACCTGATGATGATCTGTGACAATCACCGCCATTCCCGCCTCCTTGGCTTTTGCCAGAGGTTCATTGGCGGCAATTCCATTGTCACAGGTTATAATCGTATGAATCCCGTCCTTTACCGCATCATCAATAATATGTTCATTAATCCCATAACCGTCTTTTATCCTGTGGGGAATCACGTAATCCACCTCTGCCCCAAGGCGGCGCAGTCCCTTATACAAAATATAATTGGACATCACCCCGTCCACATCATAATCCGACACAATCCGGATCGTATGCCCCTCCTCCAAATCATGGCAGACAATGCGGACAGCCTGGTTCATATCTTCCATCAAAAAAGGATCATGCAGTTTCGTAAGTTCCGGATGTAAAAAAGCGTCAAAATCCGCCTCTTCTAATCCCCTGTTTACCAAAACTCTGGCTACCACCGGATCAATATGAAATTTTTCACCTAAAGCATTAAAGTCTGCTCTTTTGGCGCGGATTACCCAGTTTTGTTCCGCCATATTTATCACTCCTAATAAGCTGACAGGGACATGGTTATACGCCATGCCCCCTTATTATAAGCTATGCTTATTTGTCTGCGGCCTTATCGGTCTTCTTATTTTTCTTTTCACTGCTTTTTTCTGCAGTCTTTTTTTCTGTGCTCTTCTTTCCTACGTTCTTCTGTTCTGCGCTCTTCTTTCCTGCGGCCTGTTCCTTCTTTCCCAATTTGGTCTTAAACAGATACCACAGCGGTCCGGTTATGCATACGGAAGAATATGCGCCGCACACAATACCGCTCATCAATGTCAGGGCAAACTCCCGAATCGAGGTCACACCCATAATAAACAGCACCAATACCATGACGAAGGTCGTTAAGGAAGAATAAATGGTCCTTGTAAATGTCTGCGATATAGAAGCATTTACAATAGTTTCGTAGCTTTCTCCCTTGCTCCTCATCGTCAGCAGATTCTCACGGATACGGTCAAATATAATAATCGTCGCATTGATGGAATAACCAACAATCGTCAGCATACAGGCAATAAAAGTATTTCCCACAGACAGCCTTCCGATAGAATATACGGCAAATACGACTAACACATCATGCAAAAGCGCAATTACCGCGGCGGCACCGAACTTCACATCGCTAAACCGTATCGCAATGTATATCAGCATTAATATCGTCGCTATAATAACGGAAACAATGGCGTTTCTCTGCATCTCTGTACTGATTGTCGAGCTGATATTTTCAATAGCAAATTCCTTTACTTTGAATTTATCCCGGAGCGCATCCTCCACAGCATTCCGCTGTTCCACATTAAGCTCTGATGTCTTAAAGACAATCTCGTTGCTGCCCTTTACGTTCTGCACCTGAATCCTGGACTCAGACACATCCGCCGCCTCGGCAATCACCGGCAGGATATCGCTCTCGGCCTTATCCAGATCATAATATTCTTCAAAATCTACAGTCATGGAGGTACCGCCGGTAAACTCCAGATTATAATTTAACGCAGAGCCGTCCTTGTTCTTAAATACCGGCAGGGCAATCAATCCGGCAGCAATGGCAATGAAGGAAATAATATAGGCAATCCGGCTGAACTTTACATATCCCCGCACCTTTGATTCCTTCTTGACACCGTAAAGCTTCGGACTTTGCAAGCCTAACGTATAGACGGCCTTTAACAGGTTCTTGGTTATAAAGAGAGCGGTGAACATGGAAAGGACAATACCAATTCCCAGCGTCAGCGCAAATCCCTTAATCGTACCGGTACCCATGAGATACAATACCACCGCTGCAATCAGCGTTGTAATATTACTGTCTAAAATAGCGGATAACGCTTTATTAAAACCAGCGTCAATGGCGCTCTTTACGGTTGCCCCGGCGCCAATCTCCTCTTTAATACGGGTAAAGATGATAACATTGGCATCCACAGCCATACCAATTGATAACACGATACCGGCAAGACCCGGCAGGGTAAGGCTGGCGTTAAACCCGTTTAAGCAAAGCAGCATCAGAACCACATAGGCGATCAGGGCAAACACGGAAATCACACCCGGCAGCAGGAATACAAAAATCATAATTACTGCTACAACCGCCATACCAATGGCTCCGGCCTTTAAGGTTGTACTCAAGGCGTCTTTACCTAAGGTTGCTCCTACAACATTGGAACGCAGCTCCTTTAATGTCAGCGGCAGGGCACCGATACGGATTGTCTGGGCAAGCTGTTCTGCCTCGTCTGCATCTGCCATACCATTGATTACAGCGCTTCCTCCGGTAATCGCCGACTGCACCGTCGGCGCAGACACAACCTCACCGTCATATACAATATAGAGAGGCTTTCCGATATTCGCTTCGGTAGCCTCGGCAAATTTCTTTGTTCCCTCATCATTAAAGGATAACTGTACGATATATTCACGAACCGTTCCGGAATTATCAATTCCGGCAGAAGCAGAACCTACCTCCGCTCCGGTTACAGCTGCCTCATATTCCTCTCCGGCAGCAAATTTATTGTAATTGTCAGTGTCTAAGAATTCCAGGGCGCCGGGCTTACCCATGTCCTGCAAAATCTCGTTGGCGTCCTCCACGCCAGGAATCTCAATGCTCAGTCGGTTCGAGCCCTCCTGATACACATTACTGTCCGGCGAATAGGTGTCTGCTCTTAACTGTAGCCGGCTCTGGGTATCGGCGATATCCTGCTGGCTGGGGTTGTCCTCCTCAATCTCATAGGTAATGCTGACGCCGCCTGCCAAATCCAGACCTAAAATAATATTTTCTGCCTTACCAATATGATGTTTTCCCAATCCTGCAACCGTCGTGTACGTACCCAATGCCAGGGCCAATACAAACACTAACAGGATTAAGACGCTGTTTCTCTTTGCCTTTTTCATGTTTACTCTCCTTCTTCCCGGCCACCGGCTTCCTGCGCCAGCGCGGCCTTTATCATAATTGCACATTCTACCCGTTTACGCTCTAACTCACAGCCGATTTCATAGACGTCCGTCAAGGTACCATGAAAATTATAGGAATTGGCTGTGCAGCCGCCGCTGCAGTAAAATCTTGCAAAACAATCCTTGCACTTGTCCTTTGCATATACATTGCATAGCTTGAACTCGTCCACTAACTCCGGCCTGTCAATCCCGGTATCCACATTTCCCAGCTTAAAGTCCTCCATTCCCACAAACTGGTGGCAGGGATATAAATCTCCCCAGGGGGTAACTGCCAGATACTCTGTGCCGGAGCCGCAGCCGGATAACCGCTTATAAAGACACGGCCCTCCGGTTAAATCTATCATAAAATGAAAGAATTGAAAACCCTTTCCTTGTTTCTCCCTGTCTATCATTGCCCGGGCAAGGCTGTCGTATTCCTCGAACAGCTTCGGCAAATCCTCTTTCCGGATAGCATAGTCTTCTTCCTCCGGCGCCACCACCGGCTCCGCGGAAATCTGCTTAAAGCCTAAATCCGCCAAATGCAGCACATCTTTGGAAAAATCCAGATTATGACGGGTAAAGGTTCCCCGGACATAATAATTGGTCTGATTCCGAAGTTCGGCCATCTTCTTAAATTTCTCAACAACCAGATCATAGCTGCCTTTTCCGTTCCTGGTGGGCCGCATATAATCGTGAACTTCCTTGCGCCCGTCAATGCTTAAGACCACGTTAGCCATTTCCTTATTGGCAAACTCCATAACCTCGTCGTCTAACAATAAGCCGTTCGTGGTAAGGGTAAACCGGAACCGCTTGTTACATTCCTGTTCCCTGCTTCTGCCATAGGCCACTAAATCCTTTACCACTTGGAAATTCATCAGCGGTTCCCCGCCAAAGAAATCCACCTCTAAGTTCACCCGGTTTCCGGAGTTGGCAATGAGGAAATCCAAAGCCTTTTTCCCTACCTCAAAGCTCATCAGGGAACGGTCCCCATGGTATTCTCCTTCCCCCGCAAAGCAGTATTTACAGGCTAAGTTGCAGTCATGGGCAATGTGCAGGCACAGCGCCTTAACCACAGTTTTCCTCTTCTTAAAATCAACTATCGTATCCCGGTAAACGTCCTCGGTAAAAAGCTGTCCTGCTTTGATAAGCTCCTCAATCTCATCACACGCCTCATAGATATCTTCCTTCTTATACTGGGGAAGCCTTGAGGCGATTTCATCCCGATTCAGTTGTTCATACAGGGCAATCACATCATATACCAGATCGTCCACCACATGGACGGATCCGCTGCAGACGTCTAATACAATATTATACCCGTTATTCTTATACTGATGTATCACTTCTACTCCCTCTGGTCTCAGGAAAACGCAATGAAAGAGGACAGCCTTTGGGAGCAGTCCTCTTTATCCCTTTCCTTGCGCCAAATAGCCCTGCTGTTATTTGTTCTCGCAAACCTGATTGCCAACAGTGCATGAGGTCTTGCAAGCAGACTGGCAGGAGGTCTGGCACTCGCCGCAGCCACCCTTTTCCATGGTGCTCTTTAATGTCTTGTCCGTTAAAGTCTTAATATGTTTCATCATATCTACCTCGCATTTCTTCCTTCTTTCGCATTATTGGTATAGTATACCATAAGGTTTTTCCAAGGTCAACGATTAACTGAGCATACCGCCCAAAAGCCCGCCGCCTATGCACAGCGCCGCCGTTGTAATGTTCGCCGTGCTGGTCACATGAAAGGCGTGGCCAAGAATCACTGCCACCGCAGTAATAATCAGTATGTAAAGAGCCCCAAGGAGCAGTCCCCACAAAAATTTCTGCTCTTTAATTCGCTTTCCTATTATAAAGGCGCCCAAAAAGGTTACTATGACATAAATGGCAATAATCGCCATATCCGTCACCGACTCCGCCAGTTCAAACTTATATACCAAAAAAGCCAGAACTGCCAGCAGCACTCCGGTGACCGCATAAGAAAAAATCAATCCCTTTACCACAATGCCCAGTTTTTTCCCAATACTCATATTCCCACTCCCTTTGCCATATTTGCTGTTGTATTGCATTATATGAGGGAGGGCGGGTATTTATGTCCTCTTCAAAAAATCAATCACATCATACAGGGAATCATAAATCTGGTGAGTTATAGGGCGGATCTCCTCCGTGGGCTGAATCAGGTCGATAACCATAATGGTATACAGGCCCGCCGCCCCGCAGGATTTTACCCCGTTAATCGAATCCTCAATGCCTATTGCCTCCTCCGGCTTTACCTCCAGGTCTTCGCAGGCTTTCAAATAGATATCCGGCGCCGGTTTGCCATGGGGAACCACGCCGCCATAGACAATCTGATCAAAAACCTCCAATATCCCCGCATTTTTAAGGTTCCGGCTGGCCCGTTCCCTCTGGGTGGAGGTAGCCAGCCCGATTTTATATCCCTGTTCTTTCAGATATTGAAACAATTCCTTTACTCCCGGTTTCAAATCCAATCCATGCTCTAAAATATCCCGGTCCATCCGATCCATGGTCTTACTGCGGAAGGTATTATAATCAAATGCTTCCCCGAACCGGTCCTTCATCAGCCTTTCATTGTTTTCGCGGGTCGCACCTGCCATCCGGTTGCACAGATCCTCCATCTCATCCTCCGGTATGCCGTACTCATCGCCAGTAATCATCCAATGCTTGCGGTACAGCCGTTCGGAATCAAAGATGACTCCGTCCATGTCAAACACAATCGCTTTAAATCTCATTTTGTATGTTCCCTTTCTTTTTCCTCTGCCAGTCTTTAGGAGGAACCGCCTTTCCTTCTGTTATTGATGAACAAAACCGCCAGAACGGCCAGTCCGGCAATCATCAAGGTCAGTCCCCCGATGTATTGCACAGGGCCTGCGTCCGGTTTCTCCCTAATCCCATCCTCCTTATTATACACAAATTTCAGAGTTTGGGTACAGGAATTTCCGGCAAAATCCACACAGTCCACCTCAATCTGATAAGCGCCGGGTTCTTCGTAGGCCACCACGCGAACATCCGCCCC
The DNA here is from genome assembly GCA_947629565.1 of uncultured Lachnospiraceae bacterium. Classification (GTDB taxonomy): domain Bacteria; phylum Bacillota; class Clostridia; order Lachnospirales; family Lachnospiraceae; genus CAG-590. Next base: position 13,108 of record CANREG010000012.1, on the reverse strand, counting down.
TAAATCCAAACCGTTCAGTCGGACGGCGGTAATTTGATCCTCCCTGTCGGCTAAATCTATGGCAACCTCTCCTTTATCATGTACGACAGCGTCCGGCGCCACCCCGGAAAAAAGTACCTCCGGCGGGGTATGGTCGATAATAAATTCGATGAGTTCCTCGCTGATATGCCCCACCGCATCCTCCGCCACAACATAGAGGCTGTATTTGCCCTCCCCGGTAATCCGGTCCGTTCCGTTATATTCTATGCCGTTTAACAGCATCCGATAGGAGATGACCGTCAAATCCTGAAAGAAACCCTCTAAGGAATTGCTTAACTGAAACTCCTTAAAGTAACCGCCGTTTAGCGGTTGGATATTCAATATCTGCGGAGCCTTGCTGTCAATGGTAAAATGAATCTTCTCGCTGCTTGCATTGCCTGCCTTATCCTTAGAATACAAGTTTAATTCATAAATCCCGTCCTCCCAAAAGGTATGGGTAACGGCGCTGGTCTTTCCGGTTGATCTCATGGGAAGCTCTAACTTCTGCACCCGCCCCTGCATATCCCTGCGGCTGCCGGACAGCGCTATCGTATTTTCTTTATAATAGGATTCCTCCACCATAAACCGAAGCTTTACCTCCCGGTTCCACTGCGCATAGTTGCCGATTCCCGTAATCTTAACCTCCGGCTTTGTCCGGTCTATGGAAAAGGTTATGCTTTTTTCTTTTGCGGGATTGCCCGCTTTATCCTTAGCATTTACCGTCACCTGATAAGTGCCGTCTTTTTCAAACGACAGCTTTTTGACAAAATGAGCCTCTGCAGCAGTCAGACTTTCCGGCTTTTCTAAAGTCGTTTTACCGTCTATCGTCCTTGTTACCTGTATAGAAATTTCCGCAGTCTGATAAAACGCCTCGTCGCAGGTAATTCCCAAAACTCCCGAACCGCCGTTCATGGAATTTTTCTTTATTCCCGACAGTGTAAGTTCCGGCGGGGTTTTATCCACGACAAAGGACAGCGTCCGGGTTTTGGCCGCATTTCCCGCCGCATCTACGGCAAGGGCGCAGACCTTGTACACCCCTTCCTCCGTCAGGGTATAGGCGAAGGTCTCCTTTTCTTTTTGGGAGCTAAAAGGCGCTACCGGCAGAATATCCCACTGTTCACCTGTTCGCTTATATATAACGAGATTGGTCTTTGTCCCCCCATAGGATACATCCTCTGTCGTAACCCGGATTGTGGGATTAGACGGATAATGCGCAGCGTCCTCTATGCCGCCTAACGAAATCTCCGGCGCCTCCTTATCGATATACACCCGTTTCCGCAGAAGCTTTTTTACGCCGCAATTATTAACTGCTTCTATGACCACGGGATAACCGTTGTCTTTCCCGGCGCTCTCGCATACCTTCAAGGAATATTCATATGTATATACCGGCTGGTCAAAGGTAATGCCGTGAACTGTTTTTCCATTTATTTTATAGATAATCTCCCTGATTCCGGCTGCCGCATCCGTTACCTTTGTCTGAAAATCAATATCGCTTTTTGTCCACTTTTCGCAATCTGAAGCGCAAGTCATCTCAATTTCCGGAGCGTTTGCGGCATGGATAATGGGAACAGACTCCACCGCGCTTTGGTTACCCGCCAAATCCCGCGCCCACAGTGTAATTTTTCCCTGAAACGCAGACAGTCCCATATCATCCGGAAGCACTGCATAATAGGCTTCCCCGCTGCCATGGGCGTAATATACAGGCTGGCCCTCTGTCCATTCCTCCGGCGCGCCTTTCGTGATCCATACCCCCGCATCCCCGATTCCTGCCATGGCGTCCCTTACCTGAAACTCCAGCCGGACAGAACTGCTACTGTAAATGTTCCCGTATTTTTCTGTAAGAGGGCCCTCGCCATTCCCATAGGACAGTCCCGTTATCAGCGGAGCCTGATGATCCAGACGGAATCGCACTAACTCCGTCTCAATCGCTGTTCCCTCCGCATTTTTGTACTCTCCATAAACCCGATATTCCCCGTCTTCCTCAAAAACCATGGACCAGCTTAGAGCATCTTCGGTAAATTCCGCCGCCATCTCCCCGGTTTCCGTAGAAACCACCGTTTCCCCGCCGCAGATTTCCGTAACCTGTCGCTCATAATGCACCGTTACTGTCATAGGCTCCTTTACGGAAAGACGGTATTCCAGTTTTCCCTCCTTTATCAGCGGCGCTTCTTCCTCTAACGGCTCTAAAACAGGACTGGTCGTCCATTGCACCTCCGACTCTTCCCCGGTTTCGTTATCCTCTTCCGGCTCACTGCCGTCCTCTTCTCCATTCCCTTCTTCTGGCCCATCCCCTTCCTCTGGTCCATTTCCGTCTTCCAGCTCGCCTTCCTCTGCCCCATTATCTTCTTCCGGTCCGCCTTCTTCCGTTTCTTTGTCCCCAATCTCCGCAGCTTCTGCCGAAGACTGCGCCATTCCCCTTGAAATCTGCGCCGCCGTAATATTTTCTTTTTCAAACCAAAAAGGCAGCAGCGCTAAAAGCATAATTCCTATTCTATAACATATCTTTTTCAATTTATCCCTCCTGTCTTATCCTTTTCTTCCATATGATATACGGTTATATCCTCAATGACATCGAACAAACCCGGCAACGGCAACGTCTCTGTCACCGGAAGAACTTTCGTCTCCCCGCTGACTTTAAGGCGCACGGTGACGTTCCCGGCTTGCTCCACATTTTTGGCCCCCTTCGCATTTTCGGCCTGTTCCACATTTCCGGCCCGTTCCACATTTCCGCCCTGCTCCACATTCCCTGCCTGTTCCACATTTTGGTCCCGCTTCGCCTTCCTGCCCGGCCTTATCTTCTTTTCTTGCGTAAACGCTTTATTCCTTTCCCATTTTCTTTTGCGGATTCTATGACCTGTAAGGCTTTCCAAAAGACGCGGCACATCGCTTTTTTTATAAAAATAAATGCTGATACCCAGGAACAATATAGATAACGCCAGCCCGCCATAAAAAATCACATCATACATACTATCTTCCTCCATATTTTTCAAACAGGGGCGACAGCTTTATCGTCAACTGCTTCCAGCGGTAATCCTCTTGTATGCCGGGAACCTTTTCTGCCGCCATATACACTCCGTGCAGGCAATCATAATCCCACTTCTCCACATCCGTCGTCCGTTGTCCCTGCATTTCACACAAAAGCGCAAGATATCCAGTATAGAGAGAAATGCTGGCGCTTCCATATTCTCTGCACGCCTTCTCATACACCTGACATGCCTTTTCATAATCTCCAAGCCTTTCATACAGGCCCGCCTTCTGACAATATTTTGCCTCCCGCAGCCGGGAATCTGCAATGCCGGTTATCATGTGTTCTTCTCCCTGCGCCACCATGCCGAGAATAAAATCGCAGCACTCCATAGCCTTATTATAATATTCTCCGGCTCTCCGGCGGTCCGTCTCTCGCATGGAATTTCCTAAATGTTCATAGGCAACCGACATGTATTGATTGTAAACCGTGTAATATTCCGCCTTAATCCGATCATCCCCGTATTTTTCCAACAAAGCAAGCCCTTTTGCAGACGCATCTATCATGCCTTCGGCGGCGTCTTCCATTTGATTTAAGCTTCTTGCATAGACGACACACAAAAGCCTGTAATTTAACAGCTTATGTAAAGAAACCGAACGCTCGTCATTTATAGCCTCAAATTTCTTTAAATTTTCCTTAAGCGCTGCATAATCCACATCCAATCTGCCCATGGCAAGGGCGATATCGCTATAGCACTCCGCCTCCGGATATTTCCGCGCATCAAGCAGTCCAAAATAGAAGGCGCTGGTTTTATAATCCTGCAGTACGTCAAAATAATTCATTGCCACCTGAAACAACAATTCCTGATTTTTCTCAATGTGCTGATATTTCCTGTCAATGTAATCCTTAACCCGGTTCATTCCGGTCTCCGGCTCGTCCATATAGTTAATATATAAATCCATCAATTTCAGATATGCCTCGCTGCGGCTTCCGTCCACCCTTGTAATAGCGTCCACATATGCATCTGCTGCCGCTTCATAATCTCCTTTGACAATCTCCCGATATCCTTTTTCAATCAGCGCCTCATAATTTTGGCTCAGCTGCTTCGCCCTGCCACAATATCCCCCGGCTGCCACAGCCATAAAAAATACCATACAGGCCACGCTAAGCAAAAAGCCTTTCATTTTATGAAAACATTGTCGTTTGAAAGCATCCGAAAGTTCTTCATAATGCTCCAAATCCCACATTAGTTCCCGGCAACTGCCATACCGCTCCTTAGGATTTTGCATGGTACACCTTGAAATGATTTTCTCAAGGCCGCCAGAAAGCTCCGGCTTCCATTGCCGGATTGGCTTCATTACATAGGGAGGTTCATCGGGCGCCTTCCCTGTCAGAAGATGATAAAGGGTAGCTCCCAAACTATAGATATCCGTTCTGGCATCTGTCTTATGGATTCCGTTTCCCCGCGCATCTCCAAACTGTTCCGGAGCGGCATATCCCCTTGTTCCAAGCGCTGTAGTATCCGCCATGCTCTTGTCATCAAAGACCTTGGCCGTTCCAAAATCAATAAGCTTCACCCTTCCGTCCGGCTTTAACATGATATTGGAAGGTTTCATATCCCGATAAATAATGGGCGGATTCAGGGAATGTAAATATCCTAAAGCGCCGCACAGCTCCTTCGCCCATTCCACCACCTCTGTCTCCGGCAGCGCTCCTTCTGCCGCCAACACTTCGCTTAACGGTCTCCCCTCGACATAATCCATTACCACAAAGATAGAAGACTCTAAATAAATAATATCTACAATGCGGGGCAACGCCGGGTGATCCGCTGTTTTCAAAACCAGGGCCTCCATCTTGAGGCTTTTAATCAATAAATCCCGGTTCCAGTTTCTGTCTGTCCGGATTTCCTTAACGGCCCACTGCTTTTTTAACCGGATATCCATGGCAAGATATACCACGGACATCCCGCCTTCCCCGATTTTCTTTAAAATCTCATATTTCCCCTCTAACACGGTACCGGTTTCCATGTGTTGGCATACTCCCTTTCTTTCCGGCTTTCGCTTTTGACCTCCTTTACCGCCACGGCAATCACGGTAATATTATCCTGCTCTCCACGGTTCATCAGCGTTTGCACAGTCTGACGGCACAAACCCGACAGCTGCTCTTTATCCGTAATCTGCCCCGGATAAAAATATTCATAAAGCTCTTCCTCCGAAATCAAATGTACAAATCCGTCTGATGATATTAAAAATGTGGTGTCCGCCTGTATCTGTCCTTGGGAAAACTGCGGTTCCACCTTGCTTGAAGCCCCGATGCACTGAAGCAGCACATTCCGCCTTTTATCCACCCTGGCCTGTTCTGCCGTCAGGATTCCCCTTTTTAGTTCCCGCTCCACTAAGGTGTGGTCGACTGTAAGTTTGTGTACCGAATCATCAATCCGGTAAATGCGGCTGTCGCCCACATGGCAGAGATAGTATTCTTCTTGGCAGATTAGCAACGCAGACAAAGTGGTTCCCATTCTTTTTCCCTGACTTTCCGCAAATGTTTTCAGTCTGCCGTTTAACTGTCCAATCAACTTTTCCCATTGGGAAAATAACCCCTTTTGAATATCTGCCGCATCTTTCGTCAGCGCAGGAAACTCCGTAGCAAACCAGTTATGAAATGCCATAACGGTTTCCCGGCTTGCCTGTTCTCCAAAATCCAGTCCGCCTACCCCGTCGCAGACTACAGCCAAGACAATTTCTCCCAAAGGAGAATTCACAAGCTTCACTGACAATGCGTCCTGATTAATTGCTTTTATTGTTCCTGCATCTGTACAGCAGGATATCATTATTTTCATAAAAATATTCTCCTTCACGCAAAAATGGGGTTCCTCTCTAATTGAAAGGAACCCCTTAATATTTACCCTATATTGTTCTATACACAGAAAGCGAAACGCTCTGTATAGGCCGGCTAATTCAGCTTGAAAATAAATTCTTCATCTCCCAACACAATCTTGCTGTCATTGGAAAGGTCTGCGCTTTCCCCTTCCTCTAAAAGCTTTCCATTTACAAAGGTATGATTGGTAGATTTGTTATCTTTGACAGAATACACCCCGTCTTTGCAGGTGATGATTGCATGAACACGGCTTACCGCGCCGTTGCCCTTGACCGTATAATCCACTCCCATACTGGCTTTTCCCAGCTTAAAGGTCTGCTTGGTAATCATGATGCGCTCATCCGTATTGACGCGGATTAAATACGGGTTCGCCTTTGGCCCTGCCGCATTGACTGGCGCTGCAGACGCTTCTGCAGGCGCTTCTTCCTGCTCTGCCGTCTCCTCCGCCTTTTCCGTCTCTTCCTGTTCTACAGCAGCCTCTTCCGCTTCCTTTTGCTCTTCCTGTGAATTCTTCACGATGCTGGCACGGTTTATCTTAATATTCTTCTTAATCTTTAGGTTAGATTCTTCACGATGCGCCTCCTGTTCCTCTCTTTCTTTCTCTGCAAGGAACTCGTCTAGTTCATCCTGAATGACAACTCCGGTAACCTGTGTTTCCTTCGTCTTGAATACCGGCCTGCGGGTGCCTTTTTTCTTTCCATTCTCCTCATCCGGTTCTTCTTCATTCTCCTCTTCGGCCTGAACATCCTTTTTCACTTTATTCTTAAGCTGTTCTACTATCTCCTGCGCTTCTTCCGTCGTCTTCTCGTCATCCTTCAGATCTTCCGCTTCTTTCGGCTGTTCCCAAACTACCTCGTCCTCTTTCGACTCCTCCGGCTCTTCCGCTTCTTCCGGCTGTTCCCAGACTGCCTCGTCCTCTTCCGGTTCTTCCGCTTCTTCCGGCTCCTTCCAGGCTGTCTCTGTGTCTTCCTCCGGTTCTTTGGCTTCTTCTTCCGGTTCCTCCTGCTTTTCTTTCGGCTCCGGAACCTTTATTTCCACCTTCTTCTCCGGCTGTTTCCAAATCACTTCATCCTCTATATCTTCCTCTGACGGTTCTGCTTTCTCTGCTTCCGGCTGTTCCTCTACTGTTTCTTCAATTGTCTCTTCTGATTCAGCTGGAATTTCGTCTTGACTGTCCTCTATATCATCTTCCCCGGCGTCTGAATCCCCGGTCTTCATATCCTCATCAAAGTCCTCCCGGTCTTCCTCCTCCAGTTCATCGACAATATCTGCGGCGCTCTTTTCCTCAACCTCTTCATAATCCGCATAGATATCCTCTGAATCCTCCGGAATCTCTATACCGTATTCCTCCATCAGTTCTTCTACCAGGGTAAGCATATTATGAAGGTTAAAAAGCTCCCTGTTATTGACATAGGAGAGAAGCTTTGCCACATAATCCCCATTTTCTGAAGGGTCAAAACGAAGACTGGCAATCAGGTTCCGAAAGAAACTGTTCACGTCCGCCTGCTCCTGCATATCATTTAAGGGAATACAGATAAATTCTACCCTGTAATCCGAGTCAATATATATGTAATTGCGGTGCAGTACAAGATAGGACAAGGGAACCCGATACTCCGCCATATCGATAAATGCCCGTACCAGCCCCCACATTACTCTTAACACCATCTCGGCATTAATCTCCTGGTTAGACAGTTCACAGATATGAATCCTGTCTGTGATATTATAGGAAAAGGTATCCTGTTCCTCGCCGCCTTCTTCAAAAATGACAGGCACAATGCCTCTTGGTTCTTCGTCCTCCAAAAAATCAAGAAGCTCCTCGTCCAATTCCGCCTCATCATCAATATCAAAGGTCAGAAATTGTTCTTTATCGAAATTCCTCACTCTGAAACTTACCTTTTTCATAATAATATCCCCTTCCATGCCAAAACCCTCATCCCGGCATATCCTTTCTTACTATAAACTAGCATCTGCACATTCCGCCTGTTTGTCCTTCAATGAATAACAGTTATCCACAGTAATCATAATTACTACTATTATAGATGATTCACAAAGGTTACGCAAGTCATTATTATGCAAAAGGTATAATTTTTTCACATTTTTCTCTGGTTTTTCCTACAAATTACCTCCTTTTTCCAATTGAAGCCAGCTTTCGTTCATCATATTGCCATATAGCCCGGACTGACATTTATCATCTGTCAGTAAAATTATCATACCCGTTTCATTTATGAAATTCAATTAAATTTCTATTAACTATTCTTATATTTCTTTGAACTTTTTGTGTCACGGATTCTCAAATTATGAAATTTATTTCAAAATCCGTTTCCCCGATTTCACAATTCATGTCTCCATGTCAAAATTACTGTCATAAATTTCAAAATTATGGTTTTGCACCATTTTTCTATTCTATATGGTATGGTTTTTGTTTCCGGTTTATCATTCCTTCCTTGCCAATCCCCCTGCAAGATGTTACAATACTGAAATCACACAGGTGGGACGGCGAAAGCCGCATCCTCTGCCTGACAGGAAAAGGAAAGGAATGAAACATTATGGCAAATCCAATCGTAACCATAACCATGGAAAACGGCGATGTAATGAAGGCGGAGCTTTATCCGGAAATTGCGCCGAACACAGTCAACAATTTTATTTCTCTTGTCAAAAAGGGATTCTATGACGGATTGATCTTCCATCGCGTGATTAAGGGATTTATGATTCAGGGCGGCTGTCCGGAGGGCACCGGCATGGGCGGTCCCGGCTACAGCATCAAGGGAGAATTCCGCTCTAACGGTTTTGAGAACAACTTAGCCCATACGCCGGGCGTACTCTCCATGGCCCGTTCCATGATGCCGGACTCAGCCGGTTCGCAGATTTTTATCATGCACAAGACCTCGCCCCACTTAGACGGCGAATACGCCGCTTTCGGCAAGGTCGTTGAAGGCATGGATATTGTGGACAAGATTGCCTGCGTATCTACGGACTATAACGACAAGCCCCTAGAGGAGCAGAAGATTCAGTCCATGACCGTAGACACCTTCGGCGTGGAATATCCGGAACCGGAAAAATGTTAATCTGACAAAATCGTCAGGATACCTTCTAAAGCATCTTCTTCTTTTTCAGGATAATCAGGGCAATAATGCAGACAACCACTGTAATTAAACTGATGATTCCGAAACCGAAGGGGGTGCTTTGCAGCGGTACCCACTTGGCTGACACATTCATGCCATAGAAGCCGGAAATGATATTGGGAATGGCCATGACAATGGTAATGGCAGCTAAATACCGCATCACATTATTCAGCCGGATATCAATAATATTGGAAAGCAGCTCTCTGGTACCATGAATGATATCCCGGTATATAATCGTCATCTCAATCGCCTGCCCGTTCTCCACCTTTACATCATCTAAGAGGTCTTTATCCTCCGGGAACTGGCGCACCCGGCTGTACCGGGAAAGACGGTCAATGACCGCTCCGTTGGCACGCAGGGAAGTGGCAAAATACACTAAGTTGCTCTCTAACTCGTGAAGCGTTACCAAATCCGCTTCCTTCATATCCTCCTGCACTCTCTCCTCAATCTCCGTCCGGTTGTTATCAATGGTGCGCAGATAAATCTGGTAGACCATACAGGTACGGTAAAGAATCTGATAGACAAAACGCATCTGCTTTTTGGTGCTGAACTCTCTCACCGTAGATTTAACGAAATATTCCAACACCGGAGTCTCCTCGGTACAAATGGTAATCAGATAATCATCTAACAGAAGAATACCCAAAGGAATCGCCGTATAAGCCCGCTGTTCATTACGAATCTCCACCACGGGAATATCCACCAGAATCAGCGTGTAATCATCCTCTAACTCCACACGCGAACTCTCGTCCGCATCCATAGCCGCGCGCACATCGGCAATATCAATGCTAAACCGTTCGGATATCATTTTAATCTCACTCATGGACGGGTCGGTAAGCTGAATCCATGAGCCGGGTTCAAAGGCATGAATCTCTCCTATCTTGCTGTTCTCTGTTCGATATATCTTAATCATGGTATCATGCCTCCGTTTCTCATTTCTTCACTATTCTTTCTTCGGTATCAATTTATCTGAATATAAAATGTGGTTAATCAGCCAGCCTAACAAAAACTCCATCAGGCTTTCTAAATATCGCTGGGGGTTCCCCTCCATCTTTTCTTCGCTGATGTGGCTTAACTTGTCAATAAACGCCTCATGCGCCCGCTTTTGCGCCTCTAAGCCCTCGTAACCGATGCTTTCCATATACTCCTCTTCATCTGCAAAATGCGACTGCGTATATTCCTTCAATTCGGCTAAAATCTCCATAATCTGGTCATATTTATCCTGCGTGTCCTTATAGCGGATTAACCGGTTAGCCCGGTCTGCAATTTCAAATAAAATCTTGTGTTCCCGGTCAATCATGTCAATGCCGGTCATATACTCCCCCGTAAACTCACAGGGGTTCTCCCGTATCATCCACTCCTCTAACGGCGGCAGCTTTCCGATTAATATATCGCTGCTCAAAATGTGATGATACAGCCAGCGGGCCAAAAACTGCATAATCTCTTCGAGCACATCCTGCTGGTTCTCCTCCACATCAATATTATGCATCAGACATTCCTGCACCTTTTCCTTAAAAAACATATGCTGGGTGCGCTGCATAATCAGTTCCGGATCCCGCAGCTTTTCCATATAACTCTCTTCATGTTCAAAATGAAGCTCCGCATATTGCTCTAATTCTTCTAACAGCTTCTTAATGTCCGCATATCTGTCCGCCTTGTATTCATTATGTAACAGGTCATAGCCCTCGTTAATCAATTCAAACAGATGCCTGTGTTCCTCATCAATCTGTTCTACCCCCAATATACAATCATCTGTAAAACGAAACATATCCCTTCCCCTTTCTTGTATGTGCGTTGTAAAACGGCTGTATTTTCGCAAATCACCTGTTATGCGCCGAAAAAACCAACCGTCAAAATCAACCTAAAAGTGTGCTTAACCCTCCTAAAACGCCTGCGCTGGCAAGGCCCATAATGATACCGGCTAAGACTACGCCCAGCAAAACCGCCAGCACACTCGACTTAAAATCCATATCCAGTATGCTTGCCGCTAACGTTCCCGTCCATGCGCCGGTTCCCGGCAGCGGAATCCCCACAAAGAAAAGCAACGCCCAGAAAAGGCCCCTGCCCGCCTTCGCCTTTAATTTCTCTCCGCCCTTATGTCCCTTTTCCAGACAAAAGGTAAAAAACCTGCCAATATATTTCTTATCCTTCCCCCACTCCAGTATCCTTCTTGCAAACAGGAAAATAAAGGGCATGGGCAGCATATTGCCGATAATGCATACCGCATAAGAGGGCATTACCGGAAGCCCCATAGCCAGAGCGTAGGGAATGGCGCCTCTCAATTCAATCAACGGAACCATGGAAATCAAAAAAGCAATCAGATATTTGGTCAGCATATTCTTCTCCTCACATTCAGACTGTCTAGTCTATTATATACCAATTTCACAAGAAACAAAAGCAAAAAAAAATAAAGATGGAAAGAAATTTTCCACCTTTATTTCATAATCTATATATCTGCCGGAGCGTTTACTCCTCCAGAGAATGTGTCTTATGCACGGTTACCGTCTCATCATAGCATGTAAATATCTCGTCCACAAATTCCTTTTTGAGCTTCGGCGTAACCAGACTGACTAACGGAACCACAATCAGCCCTAAAATCATGGTAATGGCGCCGGCATTAATCGGAGAAGCGATGAACTTTAAGAACATATTGGAAACCGTCACGCCTACGCCCACAATGTAACTCGCCCAGACTGCCGCCTTGGTAATCTTTTTAGAATACAGGCCATACATGAACGGCGCTAAAAATGCTCCTGCCAGAGCGCCCCACGAAATACCCATAAGCTGGGCGATAAAGGTCGGCGGGTTCAGCGCAAGAACCACGGACAAAATGATAAACGCCGCCACTAACACACGCATGACAATAAGCTGCGTCTTGTCGCTCATATTTTTGGCAACCGACTCCTTTAAGAAATCCAGCGTCAGGGTAGAGCTTGATGTAAGCACCAAAGAAGACAGCGTGGACATCGAAGCGGAAAGCACCAGCACGATTACGATACCGATTAAGATATCCGGCAGGGTGGAAAGCATCTGGGGCACAATGGAGTCAAAGGCAATGCTGCCGTCCGGATTATAGATTGCCGGATTGTCAAAAAGCCTTCCAAAGCCGCCTAAGAAATAACAGCCGCCGGAAATGATAATGGCAAAAAATGTGGATACCACAGTACCGGTCTTTACCGCCTTCTCATCCTTAATCGCATAGAATTTGTGCACCATCTGGGGAAGTCCCCAGGTTCCCAAAGAGGTTAAGACAATTACGCCCAACAAATTGAGCGGATCCGGTCCGAAGAAGCTCGCCAAAAGTCCCTGTCCTCCCTGAAGGGCCGGTACTGCCACATCATCCGCCGGAATCGCCGCCAACTCTTTTACCGCATTTAAGAAACCGCCCTGCCCGTTCAGTACCGCAACAATAACCGCGCAGATACCAAACAGCATGATAATTCCCTGTATGAAATCATTTAAGGCGGTAGCCATGTAGCCGCCCACAATTACATAGACGCCGGTCAGCAGCGCCATAACAATCAGGCACACCTTGTAGTCAATGTCAAAGGCCATGCCAAACAGTCTTGACAGACCGTTGTAAATCGATGCGGTATAGGGCACCAAAAATACAAAGGCAACCGCAGAGCCCGCAACCCGCAAAGCCTTGGAATCAAACCGCTTGCCGAAAAATTCCGGCATCGTCTTAGCGTCTAACTTCTGCGTCATAACGCGGGTTCTCCGGCCTAACACCAGCCATGCCAGCAGGCTTCCGATAAAGGCGTTGCCAAGGCCAATCCATGTGGAGGCCAGACCATATTTCCAGCCAAACTGTCCCGCATAGCCCACAAATACCACAGATGAAAAATACGAAGTACCGAACGCAAAGGCCGTAAGCCACGGGCCTACCGTTCTTCCCCCTAATACAAAATCATTGACATTGGTGGCGTTCTTTCTGGAATAAATCCCCACGCCGACCATGACTGCAAAAAATACAACCAGTAATACAATCTTAATCGCCATTTTTTCTCTCCCTTGTCCATCGTAAATATATTCTGGACGTTAAAGCGCTTATGATTTAAAGCTTTAACGTCATAAAGTAGATTATAAGAAAAAAGCCGTCTCCTGTCAAGAAAAACAGGAAACGGCG
>CANREG010000011.1 GCA_947629565.1 uncultured Lachnospiraceae bacterium | reverse complement strand
TTAATATCTGCATTTTTCAAGGTTCACCGGAGCCTGTTTTTTTCAGCTCAGTTTTTCATATGTCACTTGACACTACCGGTATAAGAATAATGATAGTTTAACTGAAATGGTGTAAAAAAGCAAATATTTTATAGTGAAAAATAGCTCAGGATATATTATAATATTGTTATCAGGCATAAGATGAAATGGGGTGATGAGATGAGACGGATATGGAACGCATTGCGCTATGGGGATGCAGAGACAAGGAAGTGCATAGGAAGTGTTATCTTTTTCAGCGTGTTAGGTGTTGTGTTAATTGCGGTGTCTGCTGTAATCAGTAATTTTTATCTGTTCATTTTTGGCCTTTTATCTATAATGTTCGGGGTAATCGGTTCCCAGACCTTTACGCTGGTAGACGACGATTTTATGGCTGAGACGAATAAGGAGGGGGACAAGAATACGGTACAGGCGGTGACAGTGAAACGGACCGTGTCCATGTCCGGGCAGAATAAATCCGGCAGGAAGAAGCCGGAGGCGGCGAAGGAACCGGCTGAAATACCGCAGCCCAAAGACCTTATGGAAAAACAGGCGGAAGTTCCGGAGGAGAAAGAGGAGAAGGAACACAGGAAAAAGCATGGCTATGAAGAGGAGGATTTCATCGAACCGGCCCAGTTCCACCACTACACCAAGGCGGCGCTGGCAAAAGTGAAGAAGAAATATCGTCTCCGCAAGGATCACCGTCCCATTATCATTGACTCGTCCGAATCCTATCGGATTAAGGAATGTCCCGCTTTTATCTGGCGGATTCACAATAAAGTGTACCTGCTGCTGTTGGAAAAAGAACCCCGCCGGATTTCCATTTCCAGAGATTTAATTCGGAATATGGGTTATAAGCCCAATGTGGAGGCGAATCCGTCCGAGGAATATCTGGCATTCCGGAAGGAGGGCTTTGTGACGGGCGTGTTCAAGGAATTTCTGCCGGATTATAAGACGGTAAAGGGAGCAAAGGGAAGAACCCGGGTTAAGAATCTTTATACCATTTATCCGGATATCTGTATTACCAACAAATCAGTAGATGACGTGATGGATTTGCTCTGCCTTAACTTTATGCCGGAGGATAAGATTACCAAATCAGATGTGCTGAACGGATTTTTCAAGCGCATTTATGCGGCCCATATTCTGTATACAGATCAGGTCTATGGAATTATGGAATATAAGGCGGCGGTAGAGGAAGTGCTTAAGGATTTGTGTTATTCCGACCTTTTGCAGATGGAGTTTAGCGTTACGCTCGATAATCTGATAAAGGGGCGGCTGATTTCGGAGGAATATGCGGATTATTACCGCGAGATGCGGAAGAAGATATTATTAAAACGAGAGGGCGGCAAGAGCAGTTAGCGGCCTCGCCGGTTTGCGGCAGGTGTCGGAGAATGGGTGTGATTGTGATACAAATGGTAAGAGGAAATGAAAGCGGACAGTCTTTTAGGCGGCAATTTCCATAAAGCGGAGATGCCGCTTTTCGATTGCTGAAAAGAGATTTTATGAATGTATAGAGGATTTATGATTGATGTAAACGAAAAGAGCAGAGAGAAAATCAGCAGGGAGAAGAAAATTTTTTGCGCCTGTAAAAAGCAATAATAAAAACAAAATTAACATAAAAGTATAATTTAAATAATAAAAAAGATAAAATGTCATAAATTTTGGAAATGAGTTGAATATAAAAATTGACTTCTGTATAAATTATATTATAATATAAATATGATATAAATGGAGTGTGGTTTATATGAAGATTAATAGTATTACAGTAGGCGGATTTAAGAATCTAAATACTACCAAACTGGAATTGGATAACATTTGTGCGATTATTTCTCCAAACAACTATGGTAAATCCAACCTTTTAGAGGCAATCGATTTTGGATTTGATTTTATTCATGAATCGAGAAAAGGAAGAAAAAGCATGATGGGATGGGTAAGAGGAATTCCTTTGTGCCTGGCGTTGGAAAATTCTGAGTATAGATTTGAGGTTGAATTTGAAGATGAAGAGCTTGGAGAATACAAATACGTAAGATACGGTTTTTCCTTCAAATGGCACCGTGATGATGAAAAAGGCGATTGTATTACCGATGAATGGATTGAAACCAGAGAGAATACCAGTGTAAGGTACACTTCATATTTAAAAAGAAAGGAAGGAAAATATAGAAAGAGCAAGTCTACAACGGCATACCGAAAGATTGATCTGGACGGGTTACAGTTGGCAATCGATGTATTAGGATTAATAGAAGATATAGAGATTGTAAATGTTATAAATGCAATTCAAAAAATTGCATTTCGGGTATGTTCTTCTCTGGATTTAAAAGACCGGTATCAGCCATCGCCATTAGAGTACATTGAAGATGAGGAAGATTTGCTGAAATTTGATGATGCAGATGTGCCTAAGGCGTTGCAGCGCCTAAAAAACAGAGCGCCGGAACTATATGAATTGTTTGAAGAATCATTATCTATAATGTTTCCGGAGTTTACATCAATCAATTTGAATGAATACACATTAACTGATCAGAATGTGAACCGGAAAATGATGGTAACGGTTGCTGATAAGCAGTTATCTGAAGAGGAGATTGAAAAAGAAATTCCCTTTAGACTTCGTGAACACATATATCGTTTGTTTGTTAAATGTGATTATATGAATCAGCCGTTAAGTATGGCTAACATGTCGACAGGAACGAAGCGGGTTATATGGTTGTTGGCTAATGCGTATATCGCTAACTATATGGAAGCGGGAATTGTTGGAATTGAAGAAATTGAGACCAGCATACACCCAAAAATGATGCGCCAGTTATTAGAAATAATAACTGAGGCGTTAGGAAATGCCCCATTAATAATTTCAAGTCATTCTCCCTATTTGGTACAATACCTAAAACCGGACAAAATATATATTGGCGTGCCGAACAATCGAGGAGTAGCAGAATTTAGAAGAATCCCAAAAAATAAAATGAAGGTTATTATATCAAATGCAAGAGATATGGGGCTATCAGTCGGGGAATATTTATTTGAATTATTATCAGGTGATTCTGATTCTTATGAGATGCTGGAAGGGTTTTTGGAGGTGTTTGGTAGTTAGTGGATAATTATACAGAAGGTATTGCTTTCATTCTTGAAGGAGCGACGGAGAAAGAATTTTATAAAGCGTATTTGGAATATCTAAGTACTTTGGATGAGAAGGCTTCATTGACCAGAGATAAATCAACAGATAATGGAGAAATAATTTTTTGTTGGCAGTCCGGTGAAAAAAACATTCTTATCAAATTTTATGTGGTTGGGACAATAACGCAGATTGTTCATTCCGGTAAGTGGTTCCTTAATATGTGTAGTAAAAAATATAAGATTCCCTGGAGAGTCTACCTGTGTTATGATACAGATTCTCCTAATCTGAATATAAGTAAGTTTAATGAAGGAGATTGGAAAATATTAAGGCAGGAGTTGGAAAAATCAAAAACAACTACAATAGTAGATTTGGCTGCCAGCGCAGATATAGAAGATATTATGCTTTATGATATTGAGAGTGTTTTGTCTTTTCTTGACATTTCCATGCCTGTAAAGCTGACCGGCAGAAAAGGTAAAGCAAAAATGAAAGCGTTATATAGAAGTGTGGGGCGGGCTTATCATGCAGGAGAAAGAGCAAAAGACATGATAGCTGAGTTAAATTTTTCCAAAATAACGCAAAGGGCGCCTATCAAATTAGCGGAGCTAAAAGATCATCTGCTTAATTAAAAATGAGTTCAACTTTTGGGATATGAAAAGTTGAACTCATTTTAAAAAAAGGCCAAAATACCAATAAAAACGAAAATGAAATGCACTTTTGGGGAGGAGAGTTGCAAATTTTGATAGTAACAATCGGTTTGCAGCAGCCCCTATTTGGATACTAAGGAGAGAAGCTGTCCTAAATGCTCCTCAAAACATACCCCGTCATTAATCGGAACCTCCAGTTTGGCGGAGGTCAGCAGGCAGGTGCGGATAAAATCTGCGGCTGCCTTTACTGCGTCCCACAAAGGAATATTATGTAAACTACACCCTGCCAATACGGAAGCGAATACATCGCCGGTTCCCGGCCGCAGGGGAAGTATTTTTTCTCCATAAATTACCTGAAAGCTGTCATTTTCAAAAATGGCGTTTCCAATCTGGTTATCTTTTTCCAATCCGGTCACCACAATCCTTGGCACGCCGGACGCTGAGAGGCTGCGGCACATATGATATATATCCTGCTCCGATAAATCCTTTCGGTAAGGGGTGTCTGTCAAAATGCAGAGCTCGGTTATATTGGGCGTCGTCAGCGTAGAATGTATTACCAGCTCTTTCATGGCATGGCACATCTCCGGAGTGTAGGAATCATAAATGATTCCATGGTCCCCCATGACCGGATCTACGATTCTCTGCCGGAAGGAAAATTTTTTGAAAATATCCGTAATGTTGTCTAACTGTTCTTTAGAACCCAGAAAGCCTGTATAGACGCCGTCAAAGGACAGGTGGAGCTGTTCCCATTTGGCGAGATAATCCTGCATGTAGGGAGTGAAATCTAACATCCAGTAGTCGGGATATTCTGTGTGGTTGGAAAGCACAGCCGTAGGGATAATGCCGCACTGAATCTTCATCACAGAGAGAATGGGCAGGGCCACGGTGACGGAGCAGCGGCCAAAGCCGGATATATCGTTTACAATAGCAATGGATTTCTGCATGGGTTATCTCCTATCTGGCATGTGAATTATTTAAGCGTTTGCGAAACGCATTTAAGTTTGTAATGGTTGTGCATATAGAACAATACTAACGCAGGTACGCTTGCGCTTGGTTATGCACGCAGCAATACTAAATTCGTGCTTCGCACTCATTAAGTATCGGCGTGCATAAAACAACCTGCTTATAGTATTTGTTCTATAGGCACAACGCAATTCCATTTTTTGAGCGTTTCGCAAGTGTGTAATAACGGAATTATTTATATAAGATATTACAGTTTAGGAAAAAATGCAAGTCTTAATAACTGGCACTGTTAAAAATTATAAAACTGTCACTTTTGAAAGTGCCATATAGGGAGTATAGTACACCCATGCAAAAATAAAAGAGGAGAAAAGATATGGAAAAAGCAAGAGGTGAAGAGATATGGAAAAAGCGAGAGGTAAAGAGACATGAAAAAAGCGAGAGGTGAAGAGATATGGAAAAAGCGAGAGGTGAAGAGATATGGAAAAAGTGATAGAGAGAAAATATAACAAAGAAGGGAGCAGTTCTGTAAGCGCAACGAAGCAGCTTGCAAGGGACGCTATGTTTGTGGCCTTAACGCTGGTGTTTACCGCCTTTATTAATATTCAGCTTCCAAGCTTTGGCGGCGCAGGCGGTCTGGTTCATCTGGGAAATGTTCCCCTGTTTGTGGGCGCTATGATTTACGGAAAGCGTACCGGCGCTTTGGCAGGCGCTATGGGAATGGGTTTGTTTGACCTGTTAAGCGGTTGGGCGGCCTGGGCGCCCTGTACGATAATTACCTGCGGCCTCATGGGATATGTAACCGGCGCGATCTGTGAAAAAAGAAAGGGAATGTCGTGGAAGTTAGCGGCTATGGCGGCTGCCTTACTGATAAAAATTACAGGGTATTTTGTCTTTGAAAGCTTTATCATGGGAAGCGGCGCATTGGCTGCGCTGAAATCGGTGCCGGGCAATGTGGTTCAGGTTGTTACGGCGGCAGTTATCGTGAGCTTTTTGATTACGCCCTTAGAGCGCGGACTGCGGTCTCTGGAATAGAAAGGGCCTTGACCGATAACCCGGCGTGTGCCGTGGGAATGGAACAATACCGGCGAAAGGAAGGATTTATGATGTATAAAATGATGACACCGGGGCCAACGATGGTGGCGGAAAACGTGAGAAAGGCCAGAAGCATGGAAACCGGTAACCCGGACCTGGATTTGGAGTTTTATGATTTTTATAAGGAGACCTGCCAGCTATACAGCAGTCTTCTGCATACGGAAAATGAGAGCCTGATATTAAGCGGCGAGGGCATATTAGGCTTAGAGGCGGCAGTCGCCTCCTTGACGGAGCCGGGAGACAGGGTGTTAGTCCTTGACAACGGCGTTTTTGGAAAAGGCTTTGCCGATTTTGTGTCCCTGTATGGCGGGGAGCCGGTCTTATATACGGCGGATTACCGCATTGCATTGGAGGCGGAGCCCCTGCGGAAATTCTTAGAGCAGGATTCTGATTTTAAATATGCCACCGTAGTGCACTGCGACACCCCAAGCGGAATGTTAAATGACATCAGTACAATCTGCCCCCTGCTCAAAGAGTTCGGAATCCTGACTGTCGTGGATTCGGTATCGGGAATGTTTGGCAATGAAGTCCGGGTGGACGACTGGGGCATTGATATCCTCTGCGGCGGTTCCCAGAAGGCGATTTCCTGCCCGGTAGGGCTTACCTTAGTGACAATCAGCAGCGCGGCTAAAAAGGCAATGGCGGACCGGAAGACAAGAATAGCGTCCTTTTATGCAAACCTCTACATCTTTAAGGATTACGATAAGGATAAATGGTTTCCGTATACCATGCCAATCAGCGACATATACGGATTGCGGCAGGCGCTGGAGAATCTGAAAGCAGATAAGGATAGATTAAAGCGCCACGAGGAGGTTGCCCGCAGAACCAGGGAGGCGCTGGTGCGGTCAGGGCTTAAGCTTTATGCGGATAACGGTTACTCAAATACCGTAACCGTCTTTACCATACCGGAGGGGATTACGGCAGAACAGCTTTTATCGGTTATGCGGAAGGATTATAATATCATGCTGGCCGGTTCCTTTGATGTGCTGGCGGGCGAGGTAATCCGGATCGGTCATATGGGGTATAACTGTACGGAAGAAAACATGAAGGAAACCTTACAGGCCCTAAACGGGGCGTTGGAAAAGCTGGGCGTAAAGCTTAAGGCGGCCTTAGCATATTGATTCTTTCGTTTAAGTAAATTTCCACAAAAATCCGGCTTAAACTTATTATTTTTAAGTGAAAATGAAGAAATCTATTAAAAATCGAAAAAAAGACTTGATTTTTTTAACAGAGTGGGTTATATTACAACTATCAAAAGCGAATACAGACAGCTAAGGACAAGGGTGTTCTCATTAGGAGAATACCCTTTTTTCTTGAAAAGAATCGTTCGCTGATAAAGTTAAAGGAAAGGAAGTATTATCTTATGAGTGAAAAAGTTGTTGATGTAACAGAGATATTTGGATCGAACGTGTTTAATGACGCGGCCATGCGGGAACGTCTGCCGAAGGCGGTGTATAAAGAGCTGAAAAAGACCATTGAGCTTGGAAAGGAATTAAATCCGGCGATTGCAGATACCGTTGCCAACGCAATGAAGGACTGGGCTGTCGAGCATGGCGCAACGCATTATACCCACTGGTTCCAGCCTATGACCGGTATCACAGCGGAAAAGCATGACGCTTTCATCAGCCCGACTGCCGACGGGAAAGTATTGCTTGAGTTTTCCGGCAAGGAGCTGATTAAGGGCGAGCCGGATGCGTCTTCGTTCCCTTCCGGCGGACTGCGCGCCACCAATGAGGCAAGAGGATATACGGCATGGGATTGTACTTCGCCCGCATTTATCAAGGAGTCTCCGGACGGCAGCACGATTCTCTGTATTCCTACAGCCTTTTCTTCCTATACAGGAGAGGCGCTGGATAAGAAAATTCCGCTGCTGCGCTCCATGGAGGCAGTCAATGCCCAGGCGCTTAGAATACTGCGGCTGTTTGGCAACACAACCTCTAAGAAGGTCACAACGTCTGTTGGACCGGAGCAGGAGTATTTCCTGATTGACAAGGCGGATTACGCAAAGCGTAAGGATTTGATTTTTACAGGCAGAACCTTGTTTGGCGCAATGCCGCCAAAGGGACAGGAATTAGACGACCACTATTTTGGTACGGTTCGGGAGAGAGTGCTTTCTTATATGAAAGATTTGAATATCGAGTTGTGGAAGTTAGGCATTACCGCTAAGACGCAGCACAACGAGGTGGCTCCGGCACAGCACGAGTTAGCTCCGATTTACGGCACCACTAATGTGGGAACCGACCACAACCAGTTGGTTATGGAGACCATGAAACGGGTGGCAGATCGTCACGGCCTTGCCTGTCTGTTGCATGAGAAACCGTTTGCAGGCGTCAACGGTTCCGGTAAGCACAACAACTGGTCCATGGGAACCGATGACGGAATCAACCTGTTAGAGCCGGGCAAGACGCCTCATGAGAATGTACAGTTTTTGCTGTTCTTAACCGCAATCCTGAAGGCTGTTGACGAGCACGCAGATTTGTTGAGACTGTCTGCCTCTTCTGCCGGTAACGACCACAGATTAGGAGCAAACGAGGCGCCTCCTGCAATCATTTCCGTATACTTAGGCGAGCAGTTAGATGATGTGTTGAAGCAGTTAGACACTACCGGCGAGGCGACCAGTTCTATCCAGGGTAAGACCTATGAGTCCGGCGTTACCACGCTGCCGTCCTTTATGCAGGATGCGACAGACCGTAACCGTACGTCACCGTTTGCCTTTACCGGTAATAAGTTTGAGTTCCGTATGGTGGGCTCTACCCAGTCTATCGCTACTCCGAACTGCATTTTAAATACCATTGTTGCGGATTCCCTGTGTGAGTTAGCTGACGAACTGGAGAAAGCAGACAACTTTGAAATGGCAGTCCATGACAAGATTAAGGAGTTAGTTGGCAAGCATAAGAGAATCATCTTTAACGGCAACGGTTACTCTGACGAGTGGGTTGCCGAGGCAGAGAAGCGGGGACTTCCGAACATTAAATGTCTGGTGGACGCCGTAGGCGCATTGGTGAAAGATGAAAATGTGGCAATGTTCGAGAAGTTTGGCGTATTGAACAGGGCAGAGTTAGAGTCCCGGGCAGAGATTTACTATGAGAATTATGCTAAGCAGATTAACATTGAGGCAAAGACCATGCTGGATATGGCAAAGAAGCAGATTGCTCCTGCCGTAATGAAATACTCTGCCGATATGGCGAAGGGCGTTGTGGACTTAAAGGCTTCCGGTGTGGATACCTCCGTACAGGAAGGCATTTTGAAGGATATCGCCACAGAGCTTAAAGCCCTTACCGCAGCGGTAGATAAGCTGGAGGCAGTAGACGCTAAGGCCCTTGCTTTAGAGGACGATATGGAGAAGGCGGCAAGATGCTTCCATGATGAAGTCTTTGCAGTGATGGGCGAGGTAAGAGAGCCTGCCGATAAGCTGGAAAGTCTGGTGGATAAAGAGTACTGGCCGTTCCCGCAGTATGAAGATATGCTGTTCTATGTATAATCGGGAACGCTGACAAGGCTTTTATAGTGAGATAAGGAAACCGCAGATTTCATGGGAAACCATGAGACCTGCGGTTTTTGCTGTGTCAGGCTGTCAGGAGCCTGTTCTTACAAATCCATTTTCAGGATATCCTGTAGTATCTGGTAAAGACGTTTCTGGTTATCCGGCGTCTGCTGCTCTAATAGCTGGTAGCTTTGCAGGGCGTAATCGGTTGGGGCGTCCTTTAACGTATCAATGTCTTCTAACAGTTTGCCAAGGGGGATTTTGAGGCCCCTCGCAATTTTATACAGAGTGTCAATGGAAGGGGTTTTCTCTCCCCGTTCTAACTGCCCGATATAGGTATGGTGAAGTTCGCTGTATTCGGCAAGTTTTTCCTGGCTTAAGCGCTGCTTCTGTCTGTACATCCGTATGCGGTTCCCAACGATTTCGGCAATGTCCATTGTGTTCCTCCTGTACTTGAACGACATAATCATGAATATCAATAACTAAGAATATACTATTGACTTTATTCTACACAAAACATATACTATAAATATTAGTAATGAGATAAATATATCAATAGTATACTATTATCTGCCGCAAAAGCGGAAGGTATACTGTAACTGCACAATCCACAGCAAAAATTGTCCGGGTACAGGGAAAGGAGACGGAGAAAATGGAAAGAAAAAGGAATGAGATTCAGGGTATGAAAAAAGGCGGGAATAGCCTGCATGGCAGGAGAACAGGGGCGTTGGTGTTGACGTTAGCCCTTGTGCTTGGCATATTTGCAGCGCCGGAGATTCCGGGCATGACAAATCCGGCAGGCGTAAAGGTGGAGGCCAAAAGCGGAACGGACAAAAAGAAGCCGGTTATCAAATTTAGCGGAAAGTCACAGATTACCGTAGAACAGAACGAAGTAATAAAAATCCCCAAGACCACAGCAAAGGACAACAAAGACGGCAATGTGACAAAGAAAATCAGCGTAACGGTGAAAAAGGGAAAGACCAGCTACAAATCAATCGCAACAAAGATTAAGAAGAATAAGAAGGTGAAGTTTTCGAGTATCGGAAAGTATACGGTAACCTATTCCGTAAAGGATAAAGCGGGCAATAAGGCAACGAAAAAGCGGTATATCACAGTGGTAGAGCCGAAAACAGAGAATACCACAACGGAAGCGCCGACGTCGCAGACTACGGAAATACCGACGACCACAGAGGCACCGACCACAGAGGCGCCGACCACTACTGAGCAGCCTACTACTGAAAATGCTACTACGCAAACACAAGTAGAAAAAAGACCTTCAATAGGAATATATCAGGAAACAGTAAATGGAGTTACATATAATATTACAAGAGATTGGCAAGTTTTTGAAAAATTAAATATGGAAGAAGCACCAATGAAATCTGACAAATTAACTATTAATATAATGAATGATTTTGAATATCTATACATGGATATATCTGCAAATGCTACAGGAACATCTCAGTATATAAAATATTTAGGATCTATTACAGCAACAGATGAAAATGGAGTCGATATATCAGATAAAATAATTATTTATGAACCTGGGCCATACAGTATGGTTGATGATGGAGGACCAGTAGTAATATATGTAAGTGATGATAAAGGTAATACACTTGTGACAAAGATAATGCTTGAAATTAGAGATTATAAAAATTTTGTATATTCAGAACAAATTGAAGAAGAATTAGAAATAATAAGCAATGATCCACTTGTGTATGGCAAGAGACGTGTTAAAACGGAACAATAAAACAAAGGGTACAAGACAGCCTGTTATCTGAATGATGCAGGCTGTCATTTGTATTTGAGCAAAGATATGCAGCCGGCACAAGTAAAATATTCTGCTGAATGGCAGAAGCAAATTCTGTATGAAAGATAACATTTTATTGATTATTAAAAATCTTCCTAAATTTAAAACTTTTTGGTGGTAAAATCAGTATAGTATGTTACAATTAACTTGTTTATAGGGAATCGTATTGGTTAAAAGAGGTGATTAGGATTGAAAACTTGGAATGAACTTTTGACAGAAATCTATAAAGGTGAAAAAATTGATATGGAATGTAAAAAAGCTAAAAATAGTATTCCTGTCTCTGTATATGAAACATACAGTTCGTTTGCCAATACAAAGGGCGGAATTATTGTACTCGGGGTTGACGAGGATAAAACTAAGATAGAACCCAAAGAACGATTTATTTTACGGGGAATCAGCAATCCTGAAAAACTAAGAGAAGATTTTTGGAATACAATTAACAGTCAGAAAGTTAATGCCAATATTCTTGTGGATGATGATGTATATATACTAAAACAGGAATCCATTTCTTTGCTTGTTATTGAAGTGCCAAAGG
Source organism: uncultured Lachnospiraceae bacterium (assembly GCA_947629565.1). GTDB lineage: Bacteria > Bacillota > Clostridia > Lachnospirales > Lachnospiraceae > CAG-590. The sequence continues at coordinate 45,730 of CANREG010000011.1, read as the reverse complement.
CTGATTTTACAATGAGACCTGTTTATAAAGGAGAAAATCCGTATAAAGGAACTTTTAAAAGAAATCATGAAGGTGATTATCACGCAAAAGAGTATGAAGTGAGAGCTATGATTCGCGACCAGAGTGATACGGGAAATGATAGTACCATTCTGGAGGGGTATACTATGGATGATATCGATCAGGATACATTGAAACGATATCGATATATGTTTAATAGTTGGAATCCTGATCATGTATGGCGGGAATTAGATGATAAATCTTTTGTTGAAATGTTAGGCGGCTATCGCAGGGACAGAAGGGAAAAAGCGGAAGGACTTACAGTTGCCGGATTAATGATGTTTGGCACAGGACTGGCAATTCGTGATGAGTTTGAAAACATTTTTATGGATTATCGTGACGAGTCAAGTGCAAATGCTGACACACGCTGGATTGACAGGGTTACTTATGATGGTACATGGGAAAATAATCTATTTAATTTCTTTAGAAAAGTTATGCCTAAATTGACAGAAAACATGAAAAAACCTTTTGTGTTGAAAAATCAGCAAAGGGTTGAAGATACCCCTATGCATAAAGCAATCCGTGAGGCTTTTGTCAATATGATTATACATGCTGATTACAGAATGGATGCGGGTGTATTAAAGATAATAAAATCAGATGACGCTATAAGGTTTTCAAATCCGGGGAATTTAAAATTACCTAAACAACAAATATATCGGGGCGGTGAATCAAAAGCCAGAAATCCACACATACAGACAATGCTGAGAATGATTGGCTATGGTGATAATGCAGGCTCTGGTTTTCCGGATATTTTGAGCATATGGAAAAGTTATGGGTTTGTGGAGCCGGAACTTGAAGAGGACACAATCGCAAATAATGTTACCCTCATTATGCAGTTTAAAGAAATTTTGAGCGAAGAAGATGAAAATGAGCGAAGATTGAGCGAAGATTTGAGCGAAGAAGATGAAAATGAGCGAAGATTGAGCGAAGATTTGAGCGAAGAAGATGAAAATGAGCGAAGATTGAGCGAAGATTTGAGCGAAGAAGATAAAAATGAGCGAAGATTGAGCGAAGTTTTGAGCGAAGCTTTAAGTGAAAATAATTATAAAAAGGTTGAAATGCTTGTGTCCTATTTGGAAAAAAATAAAAGCATAACATCTAAAATTGCAGAGAATATTACAGGCAAATCAGCACCTACAGTTAGAAGATATTTAAAAATGTTAGTGGAAACAGGCTATGTAAAAGTGGAAGGAAACACAAGCAACACCAGATATGTAGTGTAAAAGACAGGTATGGAATACGGCAATTTATTTACAAAAAAAGCGGGTAGGCAATCATACCGCATTATGTGAGAGGCAAATCTATGCAACAGCAAATCAGAGAACAATTATGCACTATGGCGGAGGACGAATACCGGGCGTTTTCCGCCGCCTTAGTTCCCGGCGTTACCAATATGCTGGGAATCCGCCTGCCGCAGCTGCGAAAGCTGGCAAAGCAGATTGCAGGGCAGGACTGGAGGGCTGCGATAGAAGAAGAGGACATTTATTTTGAGGAAAAGATGCTGCGGGGCATGGTGTTAAGCTATGCAAAGGAGCCTCTGGAGGAAATGCTGCCCTATATTACGGAATTTATTCCTCTGGTAGACAGCTGGTCGGTCTGCGACAGCGTATTTATGGGAATGAATGTCTTAGAAAAAGACCGGAAAGCAGCATGGGAATATATCCAGCCCTATTTGCAGTCGGATAAAGAATATGAGATACGGGTGGCCCTTATTATTATGATGCAGCATTTGTTAAAATGCGACGATAAGGGAAAGAAAATATCCCGTCTAAAGCAGGTGGAAATGGCGGATTTGTTCAATGAGAAAGAAAAGCCGGGAATGTATATAAGCCGGATTTTGAAGGCGTTAGACGGCGTGAATACCAGCGCCTATTATGCGTCCATGGGCGCAGCCTGGCTGCTCGCGGAAGCATTTTGCTGTTTCCCTTATCACACGAATTTATATTTACAGAAAAATAAGCTGGACAAGCTTACCTATAACAAAGCGATTCAGAAGATGATAGAGTCCCGGATTCCCAATGACGAGGTGAAAGATTATCTGCGCAATAAAAAGAGATGAAAGAGAAAACAAGAGGGTAAACGAGAGAGAAAACAGGGGCTTTTGACAGCAGCGAAATTGCCATTTTGCAAGGTGTTGACAAGCAACAGAGAGTATGCTTAAATATAAATATCAGAACGAAGGTGTTAGGATTTTCCTAGCACCTTTTTGCGTGTAATCACAGTAAGGAGGGAATGAGTATGGCGGCATTTGAGCGTATTATGTCCGGTATTCCGCAGATGGATACCGCCCTTGACAATATTCGGTTAGGGGATAATGTAGTATGGCAGGTGACGGATTTAGATGAATTTCGGCTGTTTATAGAGCCTTATGTGAGACAGGCGAAGGCGGATAACCGGAACATCATCTATATGCGTTTTGCCTCCCACCCTCCTTTCTTAGAGGAGCAGGATGGCGTAAAGATTGAGCGGGTTGAGTTGTCCCACAGGTTTGAGACGTTCACTGTAGAGATTCATCAAATCATAGAGCGGGAGGGTTTTGACGCCTTTTATGTCTTCGACTGTCTGTCAGAACTTCAGACGGCATGGTCAACGGATTTGATGATGGGTAACTTTTTCCGGGTGACCTGCCCGTATCTGTTTCGTTTGGATACTGTTGCTTTCTTCCCTTTGATTCGTGGAAAACATTCCTTTGAGGCCATTGCGCAGATACGGGATACAACGCAGCTTTTTTTGGACGTCTATTCTGAGGAAACGGGAGTGTATGTAAGGCCGATTAAGGTGTGGAACCGTTACTCTGCCACAATGTTTCTGCCCCATATCTATGACCGGGAAAAGGGAGACTTCAAACCGCTTATGGATGGCGTCAGCGTAAGCCGGTTCTATCGGCTGATGTCGGAAAGTCAGGCCCAGGGGGTTGACCAGAACCGGGACAGCTGGGAGCGGTTTTTTTCTTCCACCATGGAAATGTATCGTCAGGGCATGGACGTGACCAAAGCCTGCGGACGTATGTGTAATATTATGATGACGCGGGACGAAAAACTGCGGGAAATGGTAAAAGAGAATTTTACGCCGGAGGACTATTTTCAGATTCGGAGCCGCATGATTGGCACGGGCATGATTGGGGGAAAGGCATGTGGAATGCTTCTGGCGAGAAAGTTAATTGAGAACAGGCGTCCGGATATCTATGCGAAACTGGAACCCCATGATTCCTATTATATCGGCTCCGATGTGTTTTACTCCTTTATCGTATATAACAACATTTGGGATATCAAGATAAGGCAGCGGAGCAGGGAGGAATATTTTTCACTGGCAGATACATTTGCAGAATCGCTTAAGCAGGGTGTTTTTCCCGGTAATCTGAAGGAGCAGTTTATGCGGATGCTGGATTATTATGGGCAAAACCCCATTATTGTGCGTTCCAGCAGTATTTTGGAGGATGGATTTGGAAATGCGTTTGCCGGTAAGTATGAATCTGTCTTTTGTGAAAATACCGGAAGTATGGAAGAACGCTTGCAGGAATTTGAAAATGCAGTGCGGATTGTTTATGCAAGCACCATGAGCAAGTCTGCGTTGGATTACCGGCTGCGGAGGGGACTTGCGGGAAGGGATGAGCAGATGTCTCTTTTGGTTCAGAGAGTGTCCGGTATGTGGTATGAAAACTATTTTATGCCTTGCGCCGCCGGGGTGGGGTATTCTTACAGTCCATACCGCTTTTCCCAGGCTATGGACGCCGAAGCGGGAATGTTGCGGCTTGTCATGGGGTTAGGAACGGGCGCCGTTGACCGGACACAGGGTTCTTATCCCAGACTGGTAAGCCTAGACCAGCCGGAAAAGGTATCTGCGACTACGAGCTCAGAGAAACATCAATATTCCCAGCGGAAGGTTGATGCAATCCATATGGTTTCGGGAAAATTGGAAAGCGTGCCGTTTGAGGCGCTGGAAAATAAGATACCGGCATACTTAAAAAATTTACTGTTAGAGCATGATTTTGACGGGGAGCGCATCTTCCGGGAGCGTGGACAGAGGCGGGATATATTGTTTGTTTCCTGCATTGGTCTGGTTAAAAATCATGCGCTGATGAAGGATATGCGTGAAATCATGGCGTTAATTCAACAGGAGTACGACTATCCGGTGGATATTGAATATACGATTAATGTTGCGGAAAATGGGGAATATGTGATTAACCTTCTTCAATGCCGGCCCCTGCAAGTGGCTCAGGATATGGATTCTGTAGAAATTCCTGCTGATTTGGATGAGGAAAAGCTGTTTTTGTCCTGCCGTCATGCGTCCATGGGCCTTTCGCGTGTCATAAAGCTGGATTACCTTGTGATGGTTGATCCGGTTGGCTATTATGAGATGAATTACAGTGAGAAATCCAAAGTGGCAAAAGCCATTGGCGCAATCAACTGGTATTTCCGGGACAAGGGAAAACATATGATGCTGTTAGTGCCGGGCCGGATTGGGACTTCGTCCCCGGAGCTTGGCGTGCCGACCTCCTTTGCGGATATCAGTGAATTTGATGTGGTCTGCGAGGTGTCTGAAAGCAGGGCGGGATATCTGCCGGAGCTTTCCTATGGAAGCCATATTTTTCAGGATTTGGTGGAGGCGGGTATCCTTTATGTGGCAGTCTTTGAAAATGAAAAGACAGAGTGTTTTCGTCCGGAATGTCTGAAGGATATGGATAATATTTTGACCGAAATTTGTCCGGAAAGCGGGAAGTTAGAAAGCATAATCGGCGTATATGATGTATCCGGTCTTGAAAGCATGGTGTACCATGACATGAAGGCGGAAAAATTTGTATGCACCCTATAGGCTATTCCTCGTACTCAAATATATATTTTTCATAGCCGTTGATAACCGTAGTATGTTTGTTGTACTGACATTCCCTCTGCTGGTTGATGTTGTAATTCAAATGCACATGCCCGTGAAGAAAATATTTTGGCCGATACTTGTCCAACAGCTCCCGGAAGGCGCAAAAGCCCGAATGGGGAAGGTCTTCCCCGTCGTTGAACTGATAGGCGGGAGCATGAGTGACTAAGATATCAAAGCCCTTGTGCTTCCGGAGTTTGCGCCACAGGCGGCGAACCCGGTTTTGCATTTCCCGGTCAGTATATTGGAACGGTCCGTAATTATAACATTTAGAGCCGCCTAAGCCTAAAATGCGGACGCCCTCATGGACATAGATGTCATTGTCTATGCAGATGCAGCCCTCCGGCGGATTGCTTTTGTAAGCTGCATCATGGTTGCCATGGACATAGAGCACCGGCACCTTGGCGTAGGTGGCAAGAAATGAAAGATACTGCGGTTTTAAATCCCCACAGGAAATAATTAAATCAATCCCCTCCAGTTTACTTTTTTCAAAGTAATCCCATAGGTACTTGGATTCTTCATCGGCAAGTACAAGTATTCTCATAACAGAGATGTCCCCCCTTTATCCGGGGAGGTCGTATCAACCCCCCTGAGTTCCACAATCGGCTTCGCCTTATCTTTTAGTTCGTCGATAACCGGAATTGTCCCCACTACATTATCTACAAGCCAGTCCATCGTCATAATCTGCTCCGGCGTTAAAATGTCAAATTCGCCGCACCGGACGTTGCCCTTCTGGTCTGTCAACAGCCCGCTGAAGGGATGAAATACGCCTGCGGATATGGAATTTTTCAACAGATTGACAAGTTTAATCGTCGCTGCCGGAATGTTTTTCGAGCAGATGACGTCAATCACGCCTGCCGACAGTCCCCACCAGTAATTAATGGCTTTGCTTTCCGTGGATTCTTCGGCTTTCCAGGAGCCACGCATAATGCTGCTGATTAATTCCTCATAGAAGGCACCCCAGTGGTATATGGACATGGCTAAATTGGTCTTTTCCCCGCCATGGATGGTGTACAGGCCGAACTGCTTGGCGTCGTCGGTAGGCGTAATCATATCCTGCGCGGATATGTAGTTAATCTGTTCGTCCCAGAACAGGGCTCCGGCGTCCGACTGCTTTGTGGAAGACCAGGTCAGGTAAATTTCTGCTCTCGGATTTACCATTTTGGCGCCTAAGGCAAAGGCGTTGATATTGGCAACCACTCCGTAAATGGGATAGTCGGCGATGTAGCCGATTTTATCATTCTCGCACAGGGCGCCGGCAATGATGCCGGTTAGGAATTTGGCCTCGTACATTCGGGTGTAATAGGTGCGCACCGTGTTGTGCGAGGAGTTCAGCGCGCAGTTTAGTATCTTTACATTGGGGTGGTCGGTTGCCACCTTAAGGCTGGCCTTGATTAGCTGCGGGGTGACGGTAAAAATGATGTCGTTCCCGTCGTTGCAGATATATTCCAACACTTCTTCCGCGTGCTCGCTGTCCGTGATATAGCTTTTGGTCTCGATTTCCTCCCCGAAGACCTCCTGTAAATGAAGCCGTCCCAGTTCATGTCCGTAAATCCAGCCGGATTTGGCGGGCTCCCGGTCGTAGACAAAGGCTACTTTTTTCTTTGTGGAGATAATGCGGTTAATCACAGAGTTTACCCTGCTTTTCTCCTCCGAAGGATTCATGTGGAGCTCCACAGTATCCTGTCCGCCCAACAGCAGGATTTCCGGCCATATTTTGTCAAGATTTTCCTTGATTGCAGCGCTGTTCATCTCTTTGGCTTTGTCATAGGGATAGAGGGACAGATAAAAAATCAGGGCGTCCCCGCAGGTGGTGTCCTTTAACTGGTTGCCGCCCTTTTCCTTAAACGCCTTGTAAAAGGCGGTGTGGAAGGAGGAAAAATCCATGCACTGGTCCTCGCTCCAGGGCGTCTCGGTATCTCCGGTTACCGTCTGCAAAAGCTTTGGGAAGCTTCCTAACTTGGTAAACTGGACATAGTTAATCTTCGTCAGCCGGTAAAAATCCATAAACTCATAATAAATCCGGTTCTCCAAATCCTCTGTCCGTTTTGGCACCTTCCGGATTACCTCTGCGGCAATGGTGGGGGAGTCAAAATATTTTAATACGCTGGTTCGTTTGTTGCCCTCCACCACATAATACCGGTTCATATATTCATAGACTTTAATCGCGTCGTGAATCCCCTCTTCAATCTGTGCGTCAACTAAATGCGACCATTTTGCGGAAAATTCGGTTCCGTAATCCAAAAGGGGCATGAAATTGGAGGCGAACGCCCTTGTTCTTCCGGCTGTGCTGGTGCCGATTACCTGACCTAAGGGAATGTTCATTACCCCCAGGTTGACTTCACATTCCGTCTCCGCTAAAGTTAATATTTCGTCTAATACGGGCAGGTATGGGTACTGCCCTCTTGCAGTGTTCATCTTATATGCTTTTAAACCCATTTTCTGGGCCTTAATGTAATCTTCGTATGCCATGATGTCATCCCTTCCATGATGTAATATTTTATATGGTTTTTGCAGGCGAAACGCATATGTGTTACAAACGCTGCAAGAGATACAACAATACCAACGCAGGTACGCTTGCGCTTGGTTATGCACGCAACGGTACTAAATTCGCGCTTCGCGCTCATTAAGTACCGGCGTGCATAAAACAACCTGCTTATGGTATTTGTTGTATCTTTGTAGCACCCCAAGGTTTTATAGCGTTTCGCTTGTTATATGTTATGAGATACCATAATGGAGGTACCGGCTACATCATAGCATATCTGCGGGGGAATTGCTACTGTAAGCTGAAAAAAATAATAGAGAGGCATTTACAAATAAAAGGTTTCCAGTTACAATAATGCAGTGTGGAAGATACCGATAACAGATGATAGAAAGTCAGGTAACAGATTGAAGAATTTATACATAGCTGAGAAACCCAGCGTGGCAAGGGAGTTTGCCAAAGCGTTGAAAATTAACGGGGGGAGCCGGGACGGCTATATTGAGTCGCAGGACGCCGTTGTGACATGGTGCGTGGGGCATTTGGTCAATATGAGCTATCCGGAGGTTTACGATCCGGCCCTTAAAAAGTGGAGCATGGATACCCTGCCCTTTTTGCCGAAGACCTTTAAATATCAGGTGATTGAAGATGTGGAAAAGCAGTTCCGTATTGTAAAGGGGCTGTTAAATCGGGAAGACGTGGCCTGCATTTATGTGTGTACGGATTCCGGACGGGAGGGGGAATACATTTACCGTCTGGTGGACCGGATGGCCGAGGTGCCGGACACGAAGGAGAAAAAGAGGGTGTGGATTGATTCCCAGACAGAGGAGGAAATTTTAAGGGGGATTAAGGAGGCAAAGCCCCTTCGGGAATACGACAATCTGTGCGCCTCCGCATACCTGCGGGCAAAAGAAGATTACCTTATGGGCATTAATTTTTCCAGGATTCTTACTTTGAAATACAGCAATGCCGTAAAAAGTTATCTGGGCCGGGATAAGTGCGTGATTTCCGTAGGCCGCGTGATGACCTGCGTTCTCGGCATGATTGTCAGAAGGGAGCGGGAAATCCGCCAGTTTGTGAAGACGCCCTTTTACCGGGTAATCGGCAATGTGAGTCTGGCGGACGGCGCCTTTGAGGCGGAATGGAAGGCTGTGGAGGGGACAAAATATTTTAATTCCCCCCTGCTTTACAAGGAGAATGGGTTTAAAGAGGAAAAGGACGCAAAGGTTTTAGCGGAGGCGTTAAGGCAGCCGGCGGCGGGGGATGAGCCGGGGCAGATGCAGGCGGTCATTGAAAAGGTGGAGCGGAAAAAGGAGAAGAAAAACGCGCCCCTGCTCTACAATCTGGCGGAGCTGCAAAACGACTGCTCCAGGATTTTTAAAATCAGTCCGGACCAGACCTTACAGTTTGTGCAGGAAATGTATGAAAAGAAGCTGGTTACTTATCCAAGAACGGACGCCAGGGTGCTGTCAACCGCAGTGAGCAAAGAGATTGACAAGAACCTTTCCGGGCTTAGAAACATACCTGCTATGCGCCCCTTTGTGGAGCAGATTCTTCAAAGCGGCAGTCACAAGGGAATTGCAAAGACCAGATATGTAAATGACAAGCAGATTACGGACCACTATGCCATTATTCCCACAGGGCAGGGCCTAAGCGCCTATAAAAGCCTGTCGGATACGGCCAGAAAGATATATGAGATTATTGTAAGGCGGTTTTTGAGCATATTTTTCCCTCCGGCAGTCTATCAGAAGACAACGCTTACCCTTGACCGGAACGGGGAAAAACTCTTTGCCGGCTTTAAGGTGTTAGTGGAGCAGGGTTATCTTCCCATTACCGCCTATTCCTTCGGAAAGCAGAAGGATAAGGAGGAGGAAGAGGGCAAATATTCAAAGGAGTCGGCGGAGGCGGCAGCAAAGCTGAAAAAGGGCGGAAAGCTGACGGTTCGGGATTTTGAGATTAAAGAGGGGGAGACCTCTCCGCCAAAGCGGTATAACTCCGGCAGTCTGATTCTTGCCATGGAAAATGCGGGACAACTGATTGAGGACGAGGAGTTAAGGGCGCAGATTAAGGGAAGCGGCATTGGCACTTCTGCCACAAGGGCAGAGATTATCAAGAAGCTGGTAAACAACAGGTATCTGGCATTGAATAAGAAAACCCAGATTATCACCCCTACCCAGATGGGAGAGATGATTCATGATGTTGTGGCTTTTTCTATCCGTTCCCTGTTAAACCCGGAACTTACGGCAAGCTGGGAGAAGGGGCTGTCCCTTGTGACGGAGGGCAGGGTTACGGAAGAAGAATATATGGGGAAGCTGGAGAATTTTATCCGCAAGCATACGGAGTCGGTCAAGGGGCTTAATAACCAGTACCAGCTTAGAACTTATTTTGACTATGCGGCGCAGTTCTACCAAAAGCCCGCAAAGAGCGGCTCTTCCGGCAGGAAAGGGAGTAAAGCATAAGTGCATATGGTCGCAATCATTGGACACAGGATGAAGATTGATACAGAAGGGCGGTAGAAACTTGATCAGAATTGCAGTGGTTGATGATGAAAAGGAGTGCTTGGACAGAATAAGCGGATATCTGGAAATCATGAAGGAATATCCGATAGAATGTTTTTTTACTTCAAGCGCGGAAGGACTGTTAGAAAAACTAAGGGAAGGCGATGCCTTCGACATTGTGTTTCTTGATATTGAGATGGACAGCATGACCGGAATAGAGGCGGCAAAGTGTATCTGTAAAGATTTTGGCAGTACGCTGATTATTTTTACAACCGCATACAAACAGTATGTGAAGGAGGCCTTTTATGTCAATGCTTTTCAGTATATGTTTAAACCCATTGAATACAGGGATTTTCGATATGAGTTGGAACGGGCAATCAGAACCATAAAACTTAGGAACCAGACTTTTGAAATAAGCTATGGCCATGAGAAAATATTGCTTAAATGTTCTGATATTCTTTATATTGAAACCAAAAACAGACATCTTGCAGTGAAAACTGCCGGTAAGGAATATCTGTATAATGGTGCATTAAAGGAGGCGGAGCGGCAGCTTTCAAAATACGGATTTTCAAAGGCGGAGCAGGGGATTCTCGTGAACCTCTGCCATGTCCGCAGGGTTGACACGAAGCGGATTGAGTTTGACAATGGGGACATAAGATATATCAGCAGGCGTTTCTACAAGTCCTTTTTATCTGATTTGAATCTTTATCTTTCAGGAGTCTGATATGAGTTTGACAAGGTTTTTTATAGAAATATTTGGGTGTGTTGCCACAATTTTTGTGTTTTCGGTTTTTTGCAAAATTTTTCTTGTTTCACCAAGCGGGAGCAGGTTTCGCAGGGTGGCATGCGCCGGCACAGCGTATTTTCTTTCCGTTGGGAATGTATTTTTTGTGGAGGTTATGCAGGTCAGGGTGTTTGTCACTGTCATTTGGATGTTCCTGTTTACTTATTGTTATGATTCTACTTTTTTGAAAAGGATCTATTCGGTGCTGATTGGCAGTGCTTTTCTCGATACCTCTGAAATAGTGACGGGCGTTATCACGATTACCCTGCTTAAAGTGGATATCAACAGTATAAGAGAATCAGATCTGTTATATGTTTTAAATGTTTTGGCCAGCAAGGTGATGCCGTATCTGCTGTTGAAGCTGGTGGCGGTTTTTACCAAAAAGGGCCGAAGGAGACTTGACGGCGGCTTTTCGGTGGCGTTGACGGTGCTGTTTATATTTATTCTGTTTCATACTGCCTTTTTTATTAATGAAGTGGTGGATTCTTATTCCGGAACGAAAAATGTCTTAGCCGTTATTTCTATGATTTTAATGGGCGCTGCTGTCATTGCCGTATTTTTCCTTAATGACCGGCAGCTACAGTATAAAGAAAATCAGATTAAACTCCGGGAGATGGAGAATCAGTATAAACTTCAGGTAAGAAATTATGAAAATCTGCGGGAGAACACCCGGGCCGCAAGTAAGAATATCCATGATGTAAAGAATTTTGCTTTGGCAGTAGAATCCTATCTGGAGCAGGGCAGAGTGGAGGAGGCAAAAAAGAAGCTACAGGAATATACAGAACAGATTTCTTCTGTGTCCCGGATATCCTCAGGCTCCCAAACGGTAGATGCATTGTTAGAAGCAAAAGAAAAAGAAATGGATAGAATATGTAAGGAAAGATATATTTCGGTGGTGTTGGGGGAACTTGTATCGATTGACGAGATTGATTTGTGTATTCTATTAGGAAACGCTATTGACAACGCTATTGAGGAAAGCAGGCGCATTGAAAATACAGACGACAGGGTGATTGAGATACGGGTGCTGCCCTGTGCCGGAGGAATATCTGTTTTTGTCAGAAACAAAGTCAGCGCGAACCGCAGAGCCGTTGGGGTGAGCTTAAAAAAAGACGCTTTTTCCCATGGCTTTGGCATTGAAAATATGAAAGCCATATGTGATAAATATAACGGTGATTTTCAGGTGTCTGAGAAGGATGGATATTTTGAATTGAGCGCTTTTTTACCGAATAATCAAGCTGAACAACCGAATAGGCAAGAATTATTGAAAGCAAAAGATTTTTAGGATATGATGCTCCTGCAAACAAAAATTTTACATAACTTATGCAGGAGGAGAATATTAATGAAACGAAAATTAAAAACAAAACTTGCCCTTATCATCTGTGGGATTATATGTTTCGGCTTATTTGGATGCAACGGGGAGGAAAACGGCGGCACTGATGCAGATTCAACGGTGGAAGAAAGCGTTGACGGTGACAGCGAAGAAGTATCCGAGGATGCCGGTGAAGAGTCGTCTGACGAAGCGGGCGCTGCTGATGAACAATATAAGAACGCAGAATCACCGGCGCCGATAGGTGAGTGGATAAAGTCTGCTGCATTTAATCCCGTCTCCGGGGAACAGGAGGTTATCTATTGGAGGGTTACCGGCGTGAACAGTGACGCGCAGGCTTCTGTGGAGGCTTATAACAACGGCGGTAATTTCTGGGTTTTAGAGCAGCCGGAGGAAGATTTCATTAAATACTATGAGATGGAATATGAAATTAGGTATCCGGAGGAATATTCCCAAGAGGATTTTGGCATAACGGTCAGTGATCTGTCCTTAAGCGCCGAAAATCGTGATGGCAGAGGATTTGAAAAGGACGGTACAATGTATCTGGGTGTGGGAAGTTGTACGGATGTTACGAAAGATACGATTGGAGAGGGAGAAGAAAACCCAAGACCTGGCGACACCGTCAAAAGAAAAATCGTCTTTACCATGATTGACGGTTGTGACGATTATGTTTTCGCCTATTCTTATACGGATACAGACGGAGAGCGCAAGACATCCTATGCGGCAAGCCGCTGATTTTGAGAAAACTTTCGGTTGCTTAAAGCTGGTGCTTCTGTGATTTTATTATGGCAGAAGGCATCAGCTTTTTGTTTTTTTTTATTTTGTAGTATGTTATAATCAGAAAAGATTGGATGAGTGTATGCAAAACACTTTTGACGCTATGCGTGTTGCGCAAGTAGAATCATGTCAGCTATGAAAGGAATCAATAATGGAAAATCAGGTGACGATTAAAGAATTGTATACTTTGGAGGAAACACTGGCAAAGCCCTTGCTGGAGGGATTGACCTATCCATGGGAGGCGCTTCCGAAAATCGGAGAATTTATCAAGGAATTGGGGAAGACGCTGCCAGAGGATATTTATGAGCAGCGGGAAGAAAATGTGTGGATTGCCAAGTCGGCAGTCATTTATCCCAACAACTATATAACCGGCCCCTGTATTATCGGCGAACGCACAGAAGTGCGTCCGGGGGCATTTATCCGGGGAAACGCCTTAGTGGGAAACGATTGTGTAGTCGGCAACTCCACAGAACTTAAGAATGTAATCTTATTTAACCATGTGCAGGTGCCCCATTACAATTATGTCGGGGATTCCGTTTTGGGCTTTTATTCCCATATGGGAGCCGGTTCCATTACCTCTAATGTGAAAGCCGATAAGACCTTGGTTCATGTAAAGGGGGAGGGCTACGACATAGACACCGGCCTTAAAAAGTTTGGCGCCATGTTGGGGGACCATGTGGAGATTGGCTGTAATTCCGTGTTAAATCCCGGTTCGGTAATCTGTCAGGATTCCAATGTATATCCGGTCAGCATGGTACGGGGCGTTGTGCCGGCCCACTCCATTTATAAGGCGAAGGATTCCATTGTCCCGAAGCAGAATTAGCGATTTCAAAATAAACTAAGCGGATGATTTGTCATCTGGGAAGTCAAAAAAATGAGGGTATCCGGACCGGCTGCGGTCCTTGATACCCTCATTTCTATTTTCTGTATTCCCTTCAGGAATGATTCATTTTTTCTTTACTGCGGCCTGGCTTAAGGCATTTTTAATCGCCTGATTTAATATGATGTAAGTATACTGGTTTTCCTTGGAGTATGTAATATCGTCCACGCTGTCCACAACGGAAATCTGGTTGTTGATTTCATTTAATGCGGGCTCAAGAAGCGGGTACATGGTGGTGACGGTTTCGTCAAGATTTTCAATGCTTACTCCGCTTATGGTGTCCTCGTCAACGGTGACGGCAACATTTAAGGTGTTTTCACCGAGGGTAATGGTTGAGGAATATACTCCGGGGATATATTTATTTGCGGTTTCCGCCTTGCTGCCTTTTCCTTTTCCAAACATATTGATCAGCAGGATGATTAATAAAATACCAAGAATCAAAAAAATTGCGGTATACAGGATTTCTTTTGCTTTGATTACGACAATTTTTGTCTGTGCGCCCATAAGATTCCTCCCAACGATTGCTTATTATAAGGATATGAGAAGAAATAAAAAAATAGAACAAAAAATTTTCAGAATTGCCATGGGGCGGCGGGAAAGTATGTTATAATGGGATTAAATATTCAGCGAAACAGGAGGTGCAGCATGGCGGTACAATTCTATTTAGGCGCCGGTGGCAGCGGTAAGACGACGGCAATGTATAAGAAGATGATTGAACAATCCATGGAGCCGGACCACAAGCCGATATTATTTATTCTGCCGGAGCAGGCTAATATGGCGGCAGAACAGGACATGGCTGCCATGCATCCCATGGGGGGAACCATGGATATCTCTATTTTAAGCTTTACCCGGCTGGCGTTTCAGGTGTTTGATGAACTCAATGTCCACACAAGGGATATACTAGACGACTATGGCAAGAGTATGCTGATTATGAAACTTTTAAAGGAGAATGAGGAGCAGCTTACCTATTATGGCGGCATGGTATCCCGGCAGGGCTTTGTAGACGAGGTAAAGTCCGTGCTTTCGGAATTTTATCAGTATCGGATTACAGAGCAGGTGTTAGACCGGGTGTTAGAAAGTCTGTCGCCGGAGAGGAGCCTGTATCACAAACTTTCGGATTTGCGTCTGCTCTATCAGGCGTTTAATCAGGCTATGGCGGATTCCTATATGGTAACGGAACAGATTTTGTCCATGTTGGCAGAGGTGGCGGGAGATTCTAAGATTTTAAGGGAAGCAGAGATTTATTTTGACGGGTTTACCGGATTTACGCCGGTACAGTATGATGTGATTGGAAAATTGATGGAATTAGGGGGCAACCTGTATTTTTCCTTTACTATGGACGAGGATATTTTCGGGCAGAACGAGTACAGCGAGCAGGGGTTGTTTACCCTTGGTAAGCAGTCTGTCGACAGACTGTGCCGTCTGGCAGGGGACCGTCGTGTGCCGGTATTGCCCCATGTGGGATTTTCCGGCAATCATCGGCAGAAGGCTTCGCCGGAGCTTATGCATATGGAGCGCAGCCTGTTCCGGTTTCCGGTAAAGGCGTATTCCGGCAACGTCGGGGATATTGGGTTGATGCGGGCGAAAGATGTAAGGCAGGAAGCGGTATGGATTGCCAGAACAATCAGGCGGTATGTCATGGAGGGAGGCTGGCGCTACAGAGATTTTGCGATTATTACCGGCGACACAAAGGAGCAGGCGGAGGTCTGGAGACAGGCTATGGAGCAGTCGGGAGTGCCCTGCTTTTTGGATATCAGTGAAACCTTATCCCGCAATCCGATTGTAGAGGCAGTGCAGATGTTCATGGATTTATTCGAGACGGATTTTTCCTATGACAGTGTGTTTACCTTTTTAAAATCGGGATTTCTGGAAATGGACCGGACTGCGGTCTACGATTTGGAAAACTATGCCTTAAAATACGGCGTCCGCGGATATAGCTGGTGGAACAGGGCCTTTCAGGGCGGAGTGAAAGGGCTCCATGAATTAAATGAGACCAGAAGGGCTTTTATGGAAAAGCTGGAAAAAGCAGCTCTTGTCTTTGGAAAGAAGAAGGCCTTGGCAGACGAGTATATACGGGCGCTCTATGATTTTTTGAAGGAAAATCATATGGCGGAAAAGCTCCATGAAAAGAGCCTTTGGTTAGAGGAGAAGGGAAGGCTTAAGGAGGCGAAAGCATATCAGCAGGTCTATGGCAAATGGATAGAGGTTTTGGATAAGACTATGGATATTTTGGGGAAAGAGGAGATTGCCAGGGAGGATTTTTCACGGATTCTTATGACGGGAATTGCCGATATGAAGCTTGGGGTTATCCCGTCCACTTTAGACCAGGTGGTAATCGGAGACATGGAGCGGACCAGACTTCACCATATCCGGTTTCTTTTTGTGGCGGGAGCCAATGAGGGACTGCTACCGGCAAACACCTCGGAAAAGGGAATCTTGGGGGATAAGGACCGGATGCAGTTAAAGGAGATGAATGTGGAACTGGCGGTGGACAGCAGGCAGGAAATTTTCTTGCAGCAGTTTTACTTTTATCTTCAGCTTACCCAGGCCGGGGAGCGGATTTGCATATCTTACCGGCAGTCGGACGACAAAGGGGCAGAGCTTCGGCCCTCCTATTTTGTCAGCCGGATTCGGCAGATTTTCCCCGGTCTTTTGCCGGAAGAAGCAGGGGAACAGATAAGGTCCATGCGTCCGGCCACTAAAGAGGAGTTAGGCTCAGATTTTGCGGGGCAGCTTTTGTCCGGCGACATGACGGATTCATCTGCATATGAAGCGCTAAAGCAATATGATTCTCCTATGGAGGAACGGATATTAGACGGATTTCTCTATAACAATCAGAACCGCGCGTTGGATAAGCTGCTTGCGAAAAGTCTATATGGAGATAAGATGCTGCATAGCGTGTCCCGTTTAGAGACCTATTCGGGCTGCGCCTATCAGTTCTTTTTGCAGTATGGATTGAAGCTGCGCAAGCGGGAGGAGTACAAGGTTGAGGCGAATCATATCGGAACCATTCTTCATGCCGTAATGGAGAATTTTTTCAAGGGCGTGCGGGATGGGAAGTATCATCCTGACAGCATGACGGACGAGGAGCGGTATGAGGCTGCCAGGGAGCTTACCGAGGCTGCGGCAAAGGAGGAGAATGAGACGATATTTGAGAGCAGTTACCGCAGCCGCCACCAGTTGGAGGTCTTAATCCGGGTCGCCGCCAGAAGCATGGAAAACCTCTGCCGTCATTTAGAGTACGGCGATATGGAGCCTGCATTTTTTGAAATGAAATTTGCGCCGGAGCAGCAGCTTGCATACATTGATATGGCGCTAAAAGACGGCAGCCGCATGGAGTTAAACGGTATTGTGGACAGGGTGGATATCAGAGAGACGGAGGATTGCGTATACATCAAGGTAATCGATTATAAATCCAGCGAGAAGGATATTGATTTTGTTAAGATGTATGAGGGGAAACAGCTTCAGCTTACCGTATATATGAGCGTTATGGAGGAGCTTCTTAAGCGGCGCTATCCCGGCAAACGGATTGTTCCCACCGGCATGTATTATTATCATATTCAGGACCCCATTATTGAGGCCGTAGATGAAGAAAAACTTAAGCAGGAGAGAATAAAGGCCGGAAGGCTGTCGGGACTGGTCAACTTAGCAGAAGAGAGCCTTCAGGTTATGGATGGAAAGACCGGAATGGCAACGCCTGTAAATTACAATAAGGACGGCGGGTTATCCGCGCAGAACGCTTCTCTGGTTACAGAGGAGGAATTGCAGGCGGTATCAGATTTTGTCCGGGAGAAAATGATAGAAATCGGCAATGATATCGTAAACGGCAAAATTGACATGAATCCGGAAAAGGGAGAACTAAATTCCCCATGCCGCTACTGCGATTACCGAAGCGTGTGCCGGTTTGAGGCAGGCATAGGCGGCAACGAGTACCGTATCAGTTGCGGGCTTGATAAACGGGAGGCGAGGGAGAAGATAATGGGAGGCGAAGCGCAGGGAGGTGACAAGGCATGAATTGGACAGACGAACAGCAGCAGGTTATCGACGCAAGACACAGCAATCTGTTAGTGTCGGCGGCGGCAGGCTCCGGCAAGACGGCCGTTTTAGTGGAGCGGATTCTTCAGATGATATCGGATAGGGATAACCCGATGAATATAGATGAACTTTTAGTAGTGACCTTCACCAAAGCGGCGGCGGCCCAGATGCGGGATAAGATTACTGCGGCGTTAGAGGATATGCTGTCTAGGGAACCGGACAACGAGCATTTTATGCGGCAGTTAAATTATATTCACAAAGCGAACATTTTAACCATAGACAGTTTTTGTTATCAGGTGGTAAAGGAACATTTTCACCTTTTGGGAATCGATCCGGGCGTCCGCGTGGGAGAGGCGGGAGAGATTGCGCTTTTAAGAGATGAGGTGCTCCAACAGGTTATAGAGGAATTTTATGAGAAACGGCCTGATTTTGTGGAGTTTTCCGACGCCTTTTCGGCGGATAAGCAAGATGCGGGGATAGAGGCATACATCACAAAAATTTACGAATTGTCCTCAAGCTATCCAAGGCCGGAGGAATGGATTAATCAGGCGAGAAAAGAGCTTTCCGCAGAAAATGAAACGGAGTTTATGGGGCTGCCCTTTATGAGGGCTTATATGCAGGAAATCCGCAGCAGGGCTTTGGAAATGAAAGATACTGTGGTAAAGGTATTGGAACGGGCAAGGGGAATAGACGGCGTTCCCTATATGGAAAAAGCGTTATGCGCCGATATTGCGTTGTTAGATGATATGATTGCAGCCGATACCTATACCCGCTGGTCAGAGCTTTCCGGAATTAAGTTCGCCAATATCGGAAGGCCCGGCAAGACAGAGTACAACCAGGATACTGCGCTTTGGATTAAGAAACAGCGCGATGAATATAAGGCTGCGGTCGAGGAACTGCGCAAGGGATTTAAACTGCCCTTTGATACGGTCCTTTCGCAGATGGAAAAGCAGCGCAACATGTTGTCGGCATTTCTTGATATTGCAGACGAATTTCGGAGATGTTTTTTGCAGGCGAAGATGAAAAAAAATATATTGGAGTTTAGTGATATAGAGCATTTTGCCTTGCAGGTATTGTGCAGCGGATACGACGGGGACGGCAATCCGGTGCCAAGCGCCGCCGCCGCAGAGCTTTCTGACGGGTTCCGGGAAATTCTCATTGACGAGTATCAGGACAGCAACTATTTACAGGAGGATATTTTAAGGTGCGTGTCTAAAATTTCCAAGGGAGAATATAATATTTTCATGGTGGGAGATGTAAAGCAGAGTATCTACGGTTTCCGTATGGCAAGGCCGGATTTATTTATGGACAAATACCACGCCTATCCCATGGAGGCCGGACATTCCTGCCGGAAAATCCTGCTCAAGAACAATTTCCGGAGCCGGGCAAATGTATTAGAGACGATTAACTATATCTTTTACCAGATTATGGGAAAAGAGTTAGGCGGGATTGATTATACGGAAAATGAAGAATTGGTGCCGGGAAAAGACTTTCCGCCGATGGAGGACGGTTCAAATGAGGGAGAGACGGATTGTGTGGAACTGCTGTTGGGAGAAAGCAAGGATTTTGTCTTCTTAAATGCAGGGGATGAAGAGGTAATCAGCGAAAAGAAGGAGACGCTGGACGAGAATTTAGAGGACATTGGCAGGATAGAGTTGGAGGCTTCTGTTGTGGCGGGCAGAATTAACCGCTTGCTTGGACGGGAAGGAGGAAAGCCCTATCAGGTGACGGACAGTGAAACCGGGCGCCTTCGGAATGTCGAATTTAAGGACATTGTAATATTGTTCCGCGCCCCGAAAGCCTTTCAGCAGATTTTCAGCGAGGTCTTGATGGACAGCGGTATTCCCGCAAAGGTACAGAATGAAAACGGTTATTTTGATACGGTAGAAATACGCCTGCTGTTAAGTCTGCTTCAGGTGGCAGACAATCCCTATAATGATGTGGAATTAGCGGCGGCGCTCAGAGGCTTCTTTGGAAAAATGAACAATGAGGAGCTGGCCATGCTGGCGCTGCTGCAAGGCAGGATGCAGGAAAAAAGAGGACACCTTTACAGGGTTGTCGAAAGGCTTGCCGCCTATGGCGGGGAACAGGAAGCAGGCGGCGACCATGATATGGGCAAGCTGATAGAGGAGGCGTTTAAGTTAGGACATTCTAATAGCAGGGAATATATTTTGCAGACGCTTTGCCCAAAATGCAGGCAGTTTGTTGCAATCATTGAGGATATCCAGGAGCGGAAGGCGTATACCGGCTTGGGGCAGCTTTTGTCGGATATCTATTACCGCATGGGATATTATTACTATGTGGAGGCTATGCCGGAGGGCGGACAGCGGATTAAAAATCTGGATTTGTTTTTAGCGGAGACGAAACGGTTTGAGCAGGGAGCGTTTAAAACCCTGTTCGATTATCTGCGGTTTGTGGAGAAGCTGCGGGAAAAATCCGTGTCCTTAGGCGATGCCCCGGCCCAGGAAAGCAATGAAGATGTGGTTCGGATTATGAGCATACACAAGAGCAAGGGACTGGAATTTCCGGTAGTTTTTCTCTCCGGCATTGGCAAGGGATTTAATCTGATGGATACGAAGACGCCGCTTATCATTCATTCCGATTATCATCTGGCGGCCAAATATGTAGATACGGACAGACGGTGCGGCAACGATACCCTGCGGCGGCAGGCGGTGGCATCGCTGATGACAAGTGAGAGCATTGCCGAGGAATTGCGGATTTTATATGTGGGGCTTACCCGTGCAAAGGAAAAGCTGATTATGACCGGGGTAACGCCGGACATTCCCAAACTGATTGAACGCTATAAAGGGGTGGCGGAGAGAAAGGAGCAGAAGCTATCCTATAGCATTGTCCGTTCCGCCGGGAGTTATCTGGATTTTATTACGGCGGCTTTCATGCGGAACCGGAGTTTTCATGAGGCAATGGAAAAGGTGAGGAAGCGCATGGATAAAAAAGGGGAAACGATTCTCTCCGCAGATTATGAACTGTCCTTTGCGCTGGATATCCCGAATATACGCCTGCACACAGAGGTCTATGATTTTAAGAGCATGGCGGTTACCCATGTCCGTTCTCTGGCGGAAAAACAGATGGATAAGATGGGGCAGTTAGAACTGCTGCGACAGGCGCCGGCGGCAGGAAAGGCGGAGATTGAAAAAGGGCTTTTATGGACATATGAAGACGACAGGCTGACCAGACAGAAATCGAAGCTGTCGGTGACGGAGATTAAGCGGATATATGAGACAGATTACGAACCCTCGGATGTGGTGGCAAGACAGACGCAGCTTCAGGATAAATATGTGCCGGATGAACCTTGTTTCATCTCCGGCAAACAGCCCTTTAACGC
The DNA here is from genome assembly GCA_947629565.1 of uncultured Lachnospiraceae bacterium. GTDB lineage: Bacteria > Bacillota > Clostridia > Lachnospirales > Lachnospiraceae > CAG-590. Next base: position 24,681 of record CANREG010000011.1, on the reverse strand, counting down.
TGCGCAGAAAGGTACATGGATGCACAAGGCCATGGAGCTTTTTGACAATGCGGGAGCAGTCACCCGGCAGGAGATTGAGGCGCATTTGGACAGGCTCTGGCGGGAGGGCTTTCTTCCGGAGGAGACAAAGGAATTTGTCACAGCAGACAAGGTTTTCTCCTTTGCTAATTCCGCTCTCGGACAACGCATGGGCAACGCCGCAAGGAAAGGATTGCTGTATAAGGAGAAGAAATTTGTAATCGGCGTTCCGCCAGACAGGCTCTTTCCGGACTGGGAAGGAAAGGAGCAGACGCCTGTTGTCGTACAGGGAATCATCGACGCCTATTTTCGGGAGGGGGACGCTTTGGTGTTAGTGGATTATAAGACGGACAGGGTAAGGCAAGGACAGGAAAAAATGCTTGCCAACCGGTATGAAACCCAGTTAAAATATTATAAGGACACATTGGAGCAGCTTACGGGGCTTACCGTTGCGGAGACCTACATTTACTCCTTTGCATTGGACAGAGAGATTCCGGTGCCTGTATAATGGCGCAGTTGCAAAAAGCTTTCTGATTGGCGGGCGTTTTACATTCCATAGCAAGGCAGCAGGAAAGGGAATACGGATATGCAGAAAATATTGATATTAGAAGATGATGAAAAGCTGCGGTATGAGTTGGAGATTTTTTTAAACCGCAATGGATATGAGACGGAGGGCGTAAAGCATTATGAGCAGGCATTAGCGTCCATGGTGCAGTCGGATGCGGAACTGATTTTGCTCGACATTAACCTGCCGGGCGCAGACGGGGAATATCTGCTCAAGGAGTACCGCAAGGTGTCGGATACGCCGGTCATTATGATAACCAGCAGGGACAGCGAGCTAGACGAGCTTCTCTCCATGCACTATGGGGCAGACCACTATGTGACGAAGCCCTTTAATCCGCAGATATTATTGGCTAAGATTGTGGCGGTGCTGAAACGAAGCGGCGGGCAGGCCGTCTGCGATACGGTGGACTGCGGGGACTTTGTCCTTGATTTATCGAAAAGCCGCATTGAGACGGGAGCCGCTTGCGCAGAGCTTACCGTAAACGAACTGCGGATTATGAAATGCCTGGTAAAAAACCGGGGAAGCATTGTGTCAAGGGAAGCCATAATGAATGATTTGTGGGAAAATGAAGCATTTATTGACGACAATACCCTGACAGTGAACATGACCAGAATACGGAAGAAGTTAGAGGAGTTAGGACTTAAGGAGCGGATTGTGACAAAGCGGGGACAGGGGTATATGCTGTTGTAACCGGAGTTAAACGAGAAAGCATGGAGGAGCGTATTCTGTCTTTCAGACAGAAGAGTTGAAAGCATGAAGTTTACGACCTATCTTTGGGAGAGATGGAAAACGATATTACTGCTGGCGTTTGCCGTTATGACCACTGAGATTTTTCTGCTGACCTATCAGGTAAACGGATTTGTTCATATCTATGTTGCCTTAGCGGTTCCGGCTGCATTTTTGCTTGGCGTCTTTTTGGAGTACCATGCCAAAAAGGTATTTTATGATGATGTGCAGGGAAAGCTAGAACAGTTAGAGGAGAAATATCTGATTGTGGAGATGTTAGGAGCGGCTGCCTTTACTGAGGAAAGGCAGCTTATGGAGATATTGGCGGAGACCGGCAAATCCATGGCGGAGCAGGTCAATGCCCACAAGCATATCCAGCAGGAATATAAGGATTACATCGAACTTTGGATTCATGAAATCAAGCTGCCTATTGCCACTGCCAAGATGATTATTGAAAACAACCGCAATGCGGTATCTGAAAGCATTGGAGAGGAGCTGAACAGGATAGAGGACTATACGGAGCAGGCCCTTTACTATGCAAGGAGCAGCTATGCCAATAAGGATTACCGGATAACGAAGTGCCATCTGCCGGATATGGTAAATGAGGCGGTAAAGAGGAATAAGCAGACTTTGATTAATCAGCATATCCGCATTGTTATAGAGAATGTGGACGCTTTTGTGTATGCAGACGCCAAATGGTGTCATTTTATCCTGAACCAGATTCTCGCCAACAGCATTAAATACCGGAAGGAGACAGACAGCGAAATCTGCTTTTTTGCGGAGCAGGGAAAGGAGTCGGTTGTCCTCCATATCCGGGATAACGGAATTGGAATTAAGGCTTCGGAGGTGCCGAAGGTATTTGAAAAGGGATTTACCGGAACCAATGGCAGAATCGGGAAGAAATCTACGGGGATTGGGCTTTATCTTTGTAAAAAGCTGTGCGATAAATTAGGGCTTGGCATTGAGCTTGATTCGGAAGAAAATGTGGGAACAGAGGTAAGGCTTCTGTTTCCTAAAAATAGTTATTTTGGGGAGGGACATTAATGTTGTGTCATATGAGAATTGATTTGAGCATTTATCTCTGTACAAGGTCTGACGCAGGGCAATACTTGTACAGAGGGATAAAAGGAATTTAGATTGCCCGCATCGGATTTTGTACTTATAGGCAATAATAAGATTAAACTATAAGGAGATAAATTCGATGGAGAAAAATTATAAAAAATATATTGTATTCTGGTTGAGCCAGGCCATATCGCAGCTTGGCAGCCAAATGACCGGCTTTGCCCTGATTTTGTGGGCGTACGAGCAGCATAACTCTGCGATGACGGTTTCGCTAATGTCATTTTTTAACTATGTGCCATACATTTTGGTCAGCGTAGTGGCGGGGAGCTTTGTGGACAGCCACAGGAAAAAAAGTATTATGCTGGCGGCGGATTCCATAGCCGCATTATGTTCTGTGACAGTGTTGGGACTTGGTCTGTCGGGAGCCTTGCAGATATATCACATTTATATGATTAATTTTGTGCTAGGGCTGATGAATGCCTTTCAGGGACCGGCGTCGGCGGTAGCTGTGGGGAAAATGGTGCCGAAGGAAAAGATTGCCAAGGTCAGCGGAATGAATTCCTTTTCCGATAATCTGGTTATGGTGCTTGCCCCTGTTCTGGCTTCGGCTTTGTATGGGTTCTATGGGCTTGGGCTTATATTGGCTGTGGATTTGGTGAGCTTTGCCATTGCATTTTTTGTGCTGCTGGTGTTTATTCAGATTCCGGAGGAGAATTTGGCAAAAAAGGAGAGTAAGGGAATTTTCGCCGGATGCGGGGAAGGTTTTCGTTATCTCATACGCAATAAGGCCATTTTTACCATTATCATTACAATGGCGCTGATTAACTTCTTTTCCAGACTGACATATGAAAATATTCTGTCTCCCATGATTTTAGCAAGGAGCGGAAATAATTCCTTTGCGCTGGGCATGGTAAATGCGCTGATGGGGATTGGCGGCATATTAGGCGGTGTGATTGTGGCTTCCGGAAAATGGAATGGCAGCAGCGTGAAAATGATATATTTTTCTGCCATGCTGTCTTTTCTGCTGGGAGATTTGATGATGGGGCTTGGACAGAATGTGGTTTTGTGGTCCTTTGCAGGACTTATGGCAAGCCTTCCCATTCCGTTTATCAATGCGGGGCAGAATGTGATTTTTTATGAGCATGTGCCAATGTATATACAGGGGCGGATTTTTGCCGTCCGCAATGCGATTCAGTTTGGCACCATACCCGTTGGGATTTTGGCAGGGGGCTTTCTTGCGGATTATGTGTTTGAGCCTTTTATGCGAAAGGACAACGGCGTGACGGAGTTCCTTCATCTGCTGGTGGGCGAGGGCTTTGGCAGCGGCATGGCCGTTATGTTCCTGTGTACCGGCGTGCTGGGAAGCCTGTTTAGTTATCTGTTTTACCGCAGGAAGGATATACAGATGCTAAAGTGACAGGGAATCTGATAAAGGCAAAAATTAATTTGATTTTTCAGATTCAATATATATAATGATAAGAGAATGGGGAATGATTTGATTGCTTGTTCTCTTATCTTATTTTTTTATACGAGGAGGTATGACAATGAAAAAAGATCTTGGAGTTAAACCTTATTTATTCCCAATGCCGGTATTGATGATTGCAACCTACAATGATGACGATACCGTTGATGTTATGAATATGGCGTGGGGTGGAATCTGTGCAAGCAACATGGTGGCCCTGAATATCGGAGAAGCGCATAAGACGGCGGATAACATCAAAAAGCGGAATGCCTTTACCTTAAGCATTGCGGACATTCCACACCTGAAAGAATCCGATTTCTTCGGAATCGCTTCCGGACATAAAAGGGCAGATAAATTTGAATGTACCGGAATGCATGCAGTTAAGAGCAGCCGGGTGGACGCTCCGATTGTGGAGGAATATCCTGTGACTTTAGAATGTAAGGCAGTTGAGCTTCAGCAGACGGTCTATGGTTTCCGGGTGTTAGGCGAAATTGTCAATGTCCTTGCAGAAGAAAATGTCCTGAATCAAGATGGGAATGTGGAACCGTCTAAATTAAATGCCTTTGTATTTGACCAGTTCCAGAACGGCTATTATGCTATTGGCGAGAAGGTTGGTCAGGCATGGGACAGCGGTATGGGATACATGAAATGATGTTGATATGAGACGCAGTGTCCGGAAATATTCGTTGGGAATGCGACGAAGGCGTGGTTCAGCAAAAAGTACATTGATATAATTATTGGCTTTAAGAAGGTTCTATTGTAGAAATTATGATAGAACCTTTTTTGATGTTCTGTTTGTTTCAAAGAATCTTTTAGGAGGAATGACACATGAGTAATATTTATGGATATGTGCGGGTATCCAGTATAGAACAGAATGAAGACCGCCAGGTAATTATATTAAAAAAAGCCGGAGTTTCTGCCAGCAATATTTTTATGGATAAACAGTCAGGCAAAGATTTTTGTAGAGCAAATTATGAAAAAATGGTATCCCGGCTGCAAAAAGGAGACTTGCTTTATATCCTGAGCATTGACCGACTGGGAAGAAACTATGTGGAGATACAAAATCAGTGGCGTATGCTTACAAAGGAAATAGGGATTGATATTTGCGTAGTCGATATGCCGCTTTTGGATACCAGAAATGGAAAAGATCTTATGGGAACGTTTATTGCTGATCTGGTGCTTCAGATTCTTTCCTTTGTCGCAGAGAACGAAAGGGATAACATTCGGAAACGTCAGGAGCAGGGAATTTCCGCTGCAAAAGAGAGGGGCGTAAGATTTGGAAGGCCGAAAACAAAAGTACCGGATAACTTTGTAGGTATTGTAAAGGCATGGAAATGTGGAAATCTTAAGCTGGAAGAAGCCCTTGAAAAGTGTCAAATCAGCAAATCAACTTTTTATCGAAGATTACGGGAAATGCGGTTGGAACAAGGGGCGAATAGCCATAAAACAGGGGTAAAAAAATAATCTTAGCGTGTCAAAAAGTGTACTTTTTGACACATAATTCATATGGAATATTTTACCATTTTTAAATAACTTATTCAAGAAATTTTTTGTTTTAATTAGTATTTTCATGTTTTTAGTAAGTAGAGGATGATTTAGCTATTTCCTATTTCAAATGGATATATAGGGAAAAATCATGTCAAAAAGTACACATTTTGATACGTACCTGATTTATAGCTATTTCCAATATAAATGGGCATTAGGAGGAACGCAAATGGATAAAATGTTTAAACAGGACAAAAAGGAAGAAGGACAGGGATTATCAAAGAATGTGGGGACGGCGGAAAACGCTAATAAAAAAGAAAAATATTATATAATGATAGAAGATGAGGAAGAAACAGAAGCGATAAAAGATATAAAAGGTAAATTGCCTAAAATAACAGGCTCATACCAAACAGAATATGGAGAAGAAATAAGATACAGAAAATATCACAATTGGGATTATGGAAATTGTAAAAAGGAAGAGAGAAAAAAATCATATGAGGAAGTTTGTCCTGGCTGTCAGGAGTACTGCATTGAAAAAGTAAGGGAATATATATATGACAAAACTAAAGCAGATAGGACTATATGTATAGCTATATATGGGGACGATGAACTCAGCATATTAAATGGCAATGTCCTATATAGCACGTCGAGGACAAGGGACCGTTTAATGGACAATTTAAAAGAGATTATCCGCCCTATATTTAATGCATATGTTAACGAGGATGAAAAATTGTCTAAACATTCTATTACTGAATCAGGTCCTACTATAGATTCGTTGAAATCGAAAATTTGTGAGCAGCACAAAGGCAGGAAATGGGAACAGGGTGAAGGAGTGGCGTATGTTGATGGTAGTTATAGGGGAGATTCCATTGGTTTAGGCGTTGCTTTTGTTTGTGGTGAAAATCCAGAAGATATACAGATGTTTTCTTTGGGTACAAACGAGCTTCAAATTGAGAGGCTGATGAATGGTTTGATTGCTTTGATTCCCGAGGAGATAAAAAAAGACAAAGTCGAAGAAGTCAAACAAGTCAAAGACATCAAAATGAGCAGGAATATTATTGGTGAGGTGGCGGCATGCATGGAAGCGATTAAATATGCTTATGAAACATTGCACTTGTCAAAACTTACAATTGTTTATGACTGCGATGAAATTAAATGGGCTTCTTACGGATTGGGAAAAGCTCCGATTACTCTGATAGTCGCTCAGTATATATATAATATGAGAACAGGAAATCGAGGGGACGGCGAAAAAAAAGAAGTAATGAAAATTCAAATTCAAAGCATACAAAAAACGTCGCATAGTGTTAAAAAAGATTATAACCCCGGCAATGTTCTTGCAGATGGACTTGCTAAACTGGGCGTTGGAATGAGCGACAGCTTAGAGAAATGTGTTGAGGGGTAATATATGGGCATTCAGAAAATAATCTTACTAATGAATGTTTTTTGAAACACATGAGGTGCAAGCTATAGGAGGACAATCAGTTGAAGAAATCTATTTATGCGGTACGAATTGGAAGAACGACAGGAATTTTTGATGAATGGAAGAAATGTGAGGAGCAGACAAAAGGGTATCATCATGCAACCTATATCAGCTTCAAATATTGGACTGAGCTTGAGGAGGAGCCGCAAGATGTAGTCGGCAGCTTGCGGTATGCCATAAAAGAAGCGGAAGAATACCTGGGAAAAGGAAATTTGGTGTATCAGGGGGAGAGTACAGACGATTATTTGAAGGTTACGACTTGGCGGGAAGATGGCTTTTTGCCTTTCGTTAATGAATCCGTTTCGGAAAAGGCAGAGTCAGTTTACAAGCTGGAAGAAGAGGAAGAAGAGGAGGAAGAAGAGGAGGAAGAAGAGGAGGAGGAAGAAGATAATGAATATGAAAAGTTTATCTCTGAAGATATAAAGCCCGTTGCACCAGCAGGATATTGGAAATGGGCAAAAGATATGGATGAATATAGGAGGATTATCAAAAATTCATTCGAACAAACTGAAAAAAAGATTGCCGCTAAAAAACTGAGGGAACAGTTGTATCGCTGTGAACGGGATGTTAATCTAGTCAAATTAACGGCTATTTACCGGGACCAAAAGGCAGACAATGTTTTAGGATATAAGACAGATGCCGTTAACGGATTTGTAAACTTGATGCTGATGGAATACCCGGAGCCGGAATTAAGCGAGGATTGGATTAAGGAAGAGAAACTTTCCTTTAATCAGATTTATATGCAGACCGGAGCTATTGAAACGGAACTGAAGCAACGGATTTTTGGACAGGATGCGGCTATTGAGAAACTCAGTGAAGCCTATTTCAATGCAGAATGGAAGGCGCATACATCGCCATACAGAACCAGACCGAGAAATGTATATTTTCTGGCAGGACCTCCGGGCGTGGGAAAGACTTTTATGGCGCAGCAGTTTGCTGCCAAATTGCAGTTACCTTTTAAACGGTTTGATATGTCAGAATATGTTTTTCATGAACGCATAGAAGAATTGCTTGGTTTTAACAAGTCATGGCAGGGGGGTCCCACCCCAGGCAAGCTTACCCAGTTTGTGCTTGAAAATCCAAAATGTGTGCTTTTGTTTGATGAAATAGAAAAAGCACATGCCAATGTTATAAAAGTGTTTTTACAGATTTTAGATGCCGGGTTCTGCGAAGATAAAGAAAAGGGAGGAAAGGTAGCGTTCAAGGATACTATTATTTTCTTTACGACCAATGCAGGCAGACAGCTTTATGATAATGCACAGGATGAAAATCTAACTCTGCTTCCGGATAAAGTGGTGATTGATGCGCTTAAAAAGGATACAAATGACATGGGGAAGCCTTATTTTCCTCCGGAAATACTTTCAAGGCTGTCTTCTTATACGGTTATCATGCTAAATCATTTAAGAGCAGATGCAATTCTTGAACTGGTGCAGGCTGATATTAAAAAATGTTTCAAGGCCCTGAAGAAAAATTACGGCTATACGTTGAAGCATAAGCAGGGAATGGAATACATTGCCAAAACCATATTATATTCCATGGGCGGAAGCGCAGATGCCAGAAATGCTTCCCAAAGCGCAGATAAGTTAATCAGCAGGGAATTGCATAAGTTTTTGGGACTGTTGGAGGATAAGCAGATATTAGATGAAAACGGTACGGGGAAAAAAATCGACTGGAAATGCAATCTTGACGGAACCAAAGAAGAAATCAGGGACTTTTATCTGGGAGAGCGGGACTGCGTAATTCCTGTTTTTGGAACGGTGAAACATAAGCCAATTAAACAGTTGGAAGAAAATAATGTATCTGTGGAAACGACTACAGATTTCGAAGAGTATATGAAAATAATCAACGGAGAGAAGAACGTCCTTTTTGCAGTTATTGATTATACATATGGTCTTAAAAATGTGGAAAAAGAGTTGAATTTTGCAGATGCCGAAACGATTGGCCGAAAAGTCTTTTTGAAACTTCGAGAGGAAAATAAAGAAATTCCTGTGTATATTTTGAACGGAGGACGTGCACGTGAATATACGTCGAAAGAAAAGAAAATTCTTATGGAAAAAGGCGCCAGAGGATTGATAGATGTGCAATGCCTTACCAGCCAGTTGGAGCAGATTTATAAGAACATATGCTGCTGTCAGGTAATGAACACATTGACAGCGAAGAGTCAGGTTTTGACATATGAAACCCGACAGGAATTTGATGAAAAAACCAATACAGGAAAAGTTGTTTTTTGTGATTTTAAACTGGAAAGGGCAGTGGAGGCTGAGGATAAGTCTTCGCTTCTGGCTGAGAAAGAACGACCGGATACCAAATTTGATGATGTCATCGGGGCAGAAAAAGCAAAGGATGAACTTAGGTACTTTGTGCAGTATTTGAAGAACCCGAGAAAGTTTCGCTTGAACGGTGCTAAGCCGCCAAAAGGGATTCTTCTCTATGGCTCCCCGGGAACCGGAAAGACGATGCTTGCCAGAGCCATGGCAGGCGAATCAGATGCGACCTTTTTCCCGACTAGCGCCGCAGAGTTTGTAAGCAAGGGTATATTTGCTATCAAGCAGTTATTTGTAAGGGCGAAGAAATATGCACCGTCCATTATATTCATTGATGAAATTGATGCAATCGGCAAGGCGAGAACCGGTTCGTCATTTACTGCTTCAACAGAAAGTATGCTGAACGCCCTGTTGGAACAGATGGACGGTTTTTATGATACTGGAAGCAATAAGCCGGTTTTTGTTCTGGCAGCTACAAACTATGGAGTCGACAGGGAAAGCGGTGGGATTGCTCTGCTGGATGAGGCGCTGCTCAGGCGATTTGACAATAAGATTCGTGTGGACATTCCGAAAGAAAGCGAACGCGGAAAATATATTCGTAAGATGCTTGATGATAAGAAGATTACGACTGTTTCGGAAGAGACAGTGAACCATATCGCAAAGAGGACGCCGGGGCAGAGCCTTGCAATTCTTCAGAATGTGTTTGAAATCGCATTCCGTAATGCTGCAAGACAGTTACGGGTGATGGAGGATGCGGATTTGATAACTGCTCTTGAGGAATACAATCATGGTGAAAAGAGAGAGCATACAGAGGAAACCTGCGAGTCGACAGCTGTCCACGAACTCGGGCATGCGTATGTGACCTATATTAGCGGAATAGGTAAGCCTACGTATATCACGATTGAGTCCAGGGGAAATTTCGGAGGGTATACGGGATTGCCTGTGTCCGAGAATGTTACATACTCGACGAAAGAACAACTTCTTGCAAAAATCAGAATTTTTTTGGCTGGAAGAGCAGCGGAGGAAGTGTTCTATGGCAAGGCGCAATCACTCAACACAGGGGCAAGAAGTGATTTGCAGTGTGCTACCTATTGGGCATTTCAGATCGTGTGCGCATATGGAATGGAAGACAATCAGTTAATTGCCCTCAGCAGGGACGAGATATTGCAGTCAGCGCTGGCTGAAAAATATGTGGGTAGAGTCAATGAAATCCTGAATGATGAGATGAAAAACGCAATAAAAATGATTGAAGAGGGAAAAGATAAAATCCAAAAGATTGTGCCTGTCTTGATGCGGGAGAGCTGGTTGACAGGAGAGCAATTTGAAAAAATGATGAAAGCAGAGGAGTAAGAAGGAAAAGTCCTCTGGAGATTCATAGAAATACAAGATAATATCAAAGAAAGGGTGAGTACAATGTTAGAGGTATTTCGTAAAATCGCAAAAGTAAATAGCAGCAAATGGTCTACATTAAACACAGGTGAAAAGGCTTTGAAAGTTGTGATTATTGCTTTGAAAGTCGGTTTGGTTGTATCCCTGGGCTTGTTAGCAGTGGTAGTAGCATTATCCTTCTATGTTGCAAAAGAGATTTGCAACGGCTGGGTTGACGCTGCAAACAGTTGTTATTATAGAAGTGCGACAAAGCACTGGTGGTAAGTATACTAAAGCCAATGGGGGCTCGATTACATCGAGGACAGCTTGTTTTTGGGGCCAAACCCCATACCCCGTTTTATTTATGAAAAAAAAATTAACTTATCAATAAAGTATTTATGAATGGAGGGATTGCTATGAAATCAGTAATGAAAAGAACACTTATCGCAATGATTATGGTACTCGCAGTAGGTCTAATGGTAGGCACATCAGCACAGGCAAAGAGCAAGAAAAAGAATGTACTAATGGTAATGACAGATTATGGTTTTCATGAAACACAAAATAAAAGTGGAAAGAAAACTTGTGTTTTGAATGACATAAGTACCAATGGAAACACATATTATCTTACAGTCTATTACAACAATGTAAATGTAACAAAGAAAGCAAAATATAAAGTCAGTAATAAGAAAGTAGCAACGGTAAAGAAAGGTATAATTAAATATAAACATATGCAGAAAAACTTTACTCTAACAGTAAGCTACAAAGGGAAAAAGCAGAAACTCAAATTTGTATCAGGACACAAAGGCCATGACTTCAAAAATGTATATGAGAAGAGATTCTGGGAAGACAATCATTGTATATCAACTACAGCTCAGTATGCTGAATGTAGTTGTGGGGCAGTAAAGTTTATCTCTGGAGACAGAGAGGCATTTGTTGCAAACAGACCAAAATGTCATGCTAATATTTATGTCGGAAATGATGTCTGGGAAACTGCAAATTGGCAAAAGTATAAGTAATAATAGCCCTGTCGGGGATACCCCCGACAGGGTTTCTTTTTTTTCCGAGTTTTTGACAAAGAGCCTATTTGCAAAGAATAAAATTTGCAGTATAATAGAAAGGAAAGGAGACAAACCCCGTGAAAACAGCAAAAAAGAAAAAGAAACAAAACGGAATTTCTGCCTTGTTGGGACTGCTGATGATGATTTTCATTGGGATTGTCGCCTACTTGGGTGGAACAGAAGTCAAAAAAGAATTGTTCATTCGGGATATGGAGCAAGACCTTACACAGTATGAAGAATCCGATGAGGACTTTGACTGGGACGCCCTACGGCGGATAAATCCCGATGTGGTAGGCTGGATACGGTTTGAGGAACCGTCTCGCATCAACTATCCGATTGTACGGGGCAAAAGTAACCAGACCTATTTGAAGAAAGATTGGAGAGGAAATTATCAAGAGGCTGGAGCTATTTTCATGAACAAACATAACAATAAGAAGTTTACCGACGCCAATACGGTACTGTATGGCCATCGCATGATTGCAGGAAGTATGTTCGGCAGTCTAAAGAAGAAAAAGAAAAAAGAAATATTAAAAGAAATATAATAAAGAAAACAAAAAGAAAAAAGAAAAAGAAGAAAAATTAGAAATTCGTATTTCGTGCAAAAAAAATATTTCCATTAGGGGCTGCAAGGTCCGCTGCGACAAAGGGCATAAAGTAAAACGGAATGGTGAGCAGCTTTTGTTTTGAATCGTAGCTGTAATTGTTTTTGGAAACCTTAATGGCACATTCAAACTGATTGTGGTTTGAAAATTTTTCAAGAGAATTGAGCGTTCCCCTGCCCTTTTTGACGTCAATCGGATAGAGCTTATTATTCGATTCCACAATAAACTCCAGTTCTGCATAGGCTTTGCCGCGCCAATAGAACAGCTTGTGTCCCTTTGCAATCAGTTCATTAGCCACAAAGTTTTCAAAGAAAATGCCGGATAAAGTATTTTCTCTTTCACTTGAAATAAACGAGGCTGCATTGATGCCGCTTTGATAGGAAAACATTCCTATGTCGCCTAAAAACAGGCGGAAGGTGCTTTCGCTATCCGGCATCAATGGCAGCGTAATATGTTCTTTTAGTCCAAAGGATTGATTGATAACATGCGCCATGGTGAGCCATTGAATGGAGGTGGCAAAGTCTCTTGTTTTGCTTCTCTTTTCAATGAGTCCCGGCGAAAAGTTTTTGGACTCTTTATTTAGTTCTTTGTAGATATTCTGAAACAGAGTGCGGGAGCGCAGAACCGCTTTCTGGCTTGCCTGATATAAATCCATATCAGAGAGGTAATTATCATATAATACTGTAAGAATTTCTCTTGCTTCGAGCAGATTTTCCTCATCAATATAAATCTCTACCGCTTCGGGCATACCGCCGACCAGCAGATATTTGTACACCTGCTCCAGCGCCAATTCGTGAACTTGACTTTCCAACGGTTGTTTGTTGTCGTATGCTTTTTTGACGGCATTGTAAAGCATCTCATTGCTGTTCATCAGAAATTCGTCAAATGTCATGGGATAAACGGTTATTTGATTGATTTTCCCTACGGGGAATAAAAATTTATCGTTATTCCCTGAACCCGGCTTGCGGGTTTCTCTCTGGAGTTTGATACGCACCATAGAGCCGGTGGCAATGACGGGAATTTGTCTGTAATCCTGACAAAAGTATTTCAGTGAAGATATGATGTTGGGACATTCCTGCACTTCATCAAAAATCAGGAGCGTTTTTTCATTTATCTGTTTTCCTTTCCGCAGAGAAATATATTCAATGATTTTTGTTGCATTTGCAGTCCCGGAACAAAATGTGCGGATTTCATCTTCAATTTTACAATCAATATAAATGTAATGATTCTTATAATAGGTTTCGGCAAAAATATCCTTCACGAGATAGGTTTTCCCGACCTGTCTTGCGCCCCAGACAATCAACGGCTTTTTGCGCTCATTGTTGTTCCAATCTATCAGATTTTGTAAAGCAATTCGCTCCATAGACAAACCTCCATACGCCTGATAAGTGTATTTTAATATAATATACACCATTTATCAAGTTATTTTACATATTATTTGCACCATTTTATATGTTTTTTTGAGAATTGTTTGCACCATTTTAGGTGCTTTTTTTAGCGTTATTTGCACATTTTTCTAATTTGCCGGTTTCAATGCGCAGCTTTTACAAAAATTATATTTTTGACTATCTTTTTGAATGTGTTAGTTGTTATTATATATAGACAACTGTAAGAAATGGGAAAAGCAGAACTTATATATGCATCAGAAAAGAGGACTATAAGTGAATTTGGATATTGTACTGGTAGAAAAAATAAAACACAGAAATCAAAGAGCAGGAGAAGATTTTGTAAAAAAATATTATTCCGATATATACCAGTATTGTTTTTTACATATTCGGGACCGGCAGCTTGCAGAGGATATGACGCAGGAAACATTTTTACGATTTTTTGAATCGGTAGACAGATATACGGAGCAGGGAAAGGTAAAGAACTATTTGTATCGTATTGCCGGGAATTGTATTAAGAATTATTGCAAAAGGAAAAAAGAACTGCTTCTGGGTGATATGGCAGAGAGAGTGGAAGAAAATATCAAAGATACCGAACTTAGGTTGGATATCGAGCGGGCTGTCGACGGACTTCCGGAGACTTTGAAGGAAACGGCCATTTTATTTTTCTTTCAAAAATTGAAGCAGAGGGAGATAGCGGATTTATTAGAAATCAGTTTGCCTCTTGTCAAATACCGCATAAAGGAAGCAAGAAAAATATTGTTGGAATATTGGGAGAAATAGGCAGATGGTGAATTGGGAATGGAAAAAGTTTTTTTCAAAGATAAAAATGGAGGTGAAACAGAATGGCACAGTATCATAACAAAATCAAAAAGTATAAGCAACAGATACAAGATTATTATGTGCGGGAAACTTCTGTTCAAAAGGTGGTTGCCGGGTGTAAGGATATAATGTCAAGGCAGGGGGAGAACCGGATGTCCCATTTTGAATTTGTATATGGACAAGTCCGGTATATTGAAAAAAAATGGTGGGTGTTGCAGGGTGTTGTACTGCTGCTTCTCTGGTATCTGTTAGTGGATAATGGAGTGGAAGGAAATGTGGAACGGATAATCGGGAATTTTTCTGCTGTATTTGCAATCCTGATCATTCCGGAGATTTGGAAGAACCGCAGATATTCTTCTATTGCAGTTGAAAAGGCAGCCTATTATTCTTTGAGGGATATCTGTGCCGCAAGAATCTTACTATTTGCGGTTGTGGACATAGTCATGGTTAGTGTTTTTTTCGCGGTTACATTGTATACCGTTCAGATTGCGGCATACAGGCTGGCGGTTGATTTTCTGATTCCGTTCCTTGTATCCTGCTGCATTTGTTTTCGGATGCTATGCAACAGGTCGAAGGGGCTGGAATATGTATCCGCAGTGTTATGTGCGGTGTGGAATGTAATCTGGATGATAGCTGTGGCAAATGAGATAGTCTACGATAGGGTTGCTGAACCGGTTTGGCTTGGGGTAATTTTATTATCTTTTGGATATTTGATTTTATGTGTTCAAAAATCACTATCAAATTGTGAAACCGTTTGGGAGGTTTAGGAGGATGCTGAAATGTGAATTGAAAAAGTTTTTCTCAAAAAAGACCAATAAGGCGATACTAACTGCCTTACTTTTGGGAGCCGTGATAATAAGTTTTCTGGCGGTTGACAATATGAGCTACACGGATACGGGTGAGGAAATCACTACCGGGTTTAGCAAGATTACTGCCGGGCGAAGGATTGAAGCAGAGAAGAATCAGTGGAAGGGGGAACTGACACCGGAAAAGATAGCCGATGCGGCAAAGAGCTATCATGAACTGAAACAATCAGATTCGGAAGGAGTTCCCAATTTGGAATCTGAAAAAACCGGACCACCGTTAGATATTTTATACTTTGCGGCTAAGATATATCAAACAGAAAATGATGTAATTCTTCTTGCAGATTTGGATCGGCTGGCAGAAACTGATCATGGACATATATATGATACTTATGCTGATAATTTGCAGGATGTGGCTGTAGAATATGCAAAAACTCCGGAACAGGAAAAGCTTCTTACCGAGCAGTTTGGGAAGATTAAATTTCCGGTTACTTATGAGGCATACGACGCATGGGAAATCATGGCGGAAGATGCAGAAATGTATATCATGGTATTGGTGGTTGTCATTGGTTTTTTGGCAGCAGGAATTATTGATGAAGAGTTCCGAACGCATGCAGAGAAAATATTTTTTACTACAAAATACGGACGGTCAAAGGCAGTCAGAAATAAAATCATAGCGGGAATGCTCGCGACAACTATTGTTTACTGGGCAGGTATCGGGATTCTGTCGTTGATTTCATTTGGGCTTATGGGGGTGAGCGGTTTTGATACACCATGCCAGATTGATGATCCTTATATTATGTATACCATAACAAAGGGGCAGCGCTATCTTTTGGTTGTAGTATGCGGTTATATTGCCAGCCTGTTGTCAGCAGCAGTAACGATGTTGGTTACAGCAAAGATGCATACTGAAAAAGTGGCTGTTTTCATACCGATATTAATGTATTGGGTGTCGTATATTGTCGTACGGCTGACTGTTGTGGATGCAGCCTATTTTGTGCCGTATATATTGGTAAATATGGATAATGCTGCAAAGTATTACATTTTTTTTCAAATAGGAAATGTTGTATTCCGTCTGATTCCGTTCGTGATGGTGTTGTATGTTGCAGTTTCCATTATACTGTTACCTTTTATATACAGGAGTTGTTCCAGATACGATTCCGCAAAGAGCATTAAAAAACGATCAAAATATTTGGAGGTGAAATAAGATGGAATTGAGATTTAAAGGAGTATCGAAGCAATATGGAGATGTGCTTGCAGTAGATAACGTTTCTTATTCTATGGAAACGGGTGTGTATGGACTTTTGGGCGTGAATGGCGCAGGAAAGACAACGCTGATGACGATGTTGTGTGCAGTAACCCGCCCCACCGCCGGAGAAATTACCTGGGATGGGAAGGATATTTTCAGACTGGGGGAACGATACCGCGACCTGCTGGGATATCTGCCCCAGAATTTTGGATTCTACCCGGACCTTTCCGTTTCCGATTATATGATGTACATTGCATCAATTAAAGGCATCCGTCCGGATACTGCAAAGAAAAGAATCAAAGAATTGTTGGAAATGGTCGGGGTTTCAAAATATAAGGGACGCAAGATGAAAACGCTGTCCGGTGGTATGGCAAGGCGTGTCGGGATTGCACAGGCTATGCTGAACGATCCCAAAATTCTGGTGTTGGATGAGCCGACGGCGGGACTGGATCCCAACGAACGGATTCGTTTCCGCAATCTAATCAGTGGACTGGCGGAAGACCGTCTGGTACTGCTTTCTACTCATATCGTATCGGATGTGGAATTTATTGCGGAACAGATCATATTGATGAAGGATGGAAAATTCTTTTTTACCGGGACTTCCGAGGAACTGACCTCCGGCATGGAAGAAGGAGTCTGGAGTTGTACGGTTCCCAGTGATAAAGTGAATCAGTATATGCAGAAGTATCCGGTGGGAAATGTGAAACATGTATCCGGTGGTGTGGAACTGAGGCTGCTTTCCAAGACGCCGCCTTCTGAAAACGCAGTTCGGGAAGAGGCTACGCTGGAAGATGTATTTTTGCTGTATTTTGGGGAGAAAGCAGGTGACGAAGATGCTGAAATTTGAATGGAAGAAGTTTTTCTCGAAAGGGATTAATAAGGTGATATTGTTCGTATTGCTCATGGGAACAGTGATATTAGGCTTTGTGCCGGTTTCCAGAGTGCAATATGTAGATGTGGATGGTAAAAAACCTACCGGGATTACCAGGATTACTGCCGGTCACAGGCTTGTGGCAGACAAGAACAGGTGGCAAGGGGAACTGACACCGGAAAAGATTACCAATATAGCGGAAAGCTATCATGAAATAATGCAGCGGTATCAAGGGGACTATCCGGAGACGGAATACGGAAGAACTGTGCAATCTTATTGGGATATTGTGTTTTGGGCATCTAGTATGTATACAACGGATATTGATGGAGCGCTTGCGAATATGAATCGTCTGGCAGAAAAAGACATTGCTCACATATATGATGCTTATGCCGATAATTTGCAGAAGATGGCAGAGGAATATGGGAATACTCCGGAACAGGAGAAGTTTCTTGCCGAAAAGTACAAGGAGATTAAAACCCCGGTAGCTTACGAAGCCTGCGATTCGTGGCAGGGCATGTCAGAGTATATAGCGTTTTATTCCCTGATTTTGGTGATTGTCATTGGATTTCTGACAGCAGGAATTTTTGAAGAAGAATTTCGGAATCATGCGGAACTGATATTTTTTACTGCAAAATACGGACGGTCAAAAGCAGTCAGAAGTAAAATCGCAGTGGGAATGCTTGCGACAACCATTATTTACTGGGCCGGTATTGGGATTTTGTTGTTGATTTCATTTGTAACGATGGGATTGGGCGGTTTTGATACACCATACCAGTTTGAGTATCCCTATAGTTTTTATGTTATTACACAGGGGCAATCTTATCTTTTGATTGTAATAGGAGGCTATATTGCCTGTCTGTTGTCGGCGTCTGTAACGATGTTGGTCGCAGCAAAGATGCATACGGTAAAACTGGCAGTCAGTTTACCGTTTTTGATGTATTATGGGTTGATCTTTCTCAGTAGGCCGCTTTCCAAGGTTACAAATGTGTTCTGTTTTACGACGGATGTATTGATAGATATTGATAGAGCGTTGCGCCATCCACATATTTTCCAAATAGGAAATGTTGTATTCCGTCAGGTTCCGTTTGTGATAGCACTGTATGCTATAGTTTCTATCGTACTTTTGCCGTTTATATACAGGAGCTATTCCAGATTTGATGATGCAAAGTTACCGCTAAAAAAGCAAAAACAGTATGCCCGTCATTCACCGGTCAGATGAATTTTGGAAAATACCTTATTTATAGATAAATTCAATCTCATATTCATTCATATCATATACGCTGCCAAAGAAACTTCTTAGCATTGCCTCCGCATTTGTCTTGGCGTTTTCAAAGAGGCCGTTGCCTATGGCCTCCTCCTCGGCCTGCTGCTTCATGCTTTCTATGGAGGCAATGTTTTCCTCCAGCGTAACCTGCTTGAAAATGCTTTCCTGTTCATGGAACAGCTTAAAGGAACCGTCCACCGGAGCGCTGCTTAGAATTTTTACCTCCGGCAGGGTGACTGTGATTTTATTGTTTTCCTCTTTCCACTGAATCTGTTCAAAATCAAACCCGGCCTTGATGACAAAATCATAGCTGTAAATGTATTTGGACTGGGTAAACGGAATCTCTATTCCCCAAAGCTCTTTAGCGGCCTCGGTCACATTTACTTCGGTACAGTATGCGGATTGGGTGGCAAGCTCGCCGATATTTTCAAATCCGATTTTCGTTATCTTATTCTGGGAAGAAATATATTTTCGGAATCCGGTTATCGTGCAGATTACGGCAAGAATCACCAAAAGCACGATGATAAGACCGGCGATTATTTTATTCTTTATTTTGGAAGATTGTTCTTTCACTGTTCTTTCTCTCCTTTGTATGGTTTTATTTTAAATATATCCTGTTTTGTGTATTATATTACAGATTTTGCTTATTGCAAAGAGTATTTGCAGTAGTATGATTCAGCAAAAAATGGTATACTTATAATATTACCGGCAGCAATGCCAATCTAAAAAGACCATGGCAGGAAGGAAGGGATTAGAATGAACACACAGGAATTGTTAAAGGAAGCGTCCGCTTTACAGGAGGAGTTACGGGAGATTCGGAGGGATTTGCATCAGCACCCGGAGATTGGGTTTGATATGGTCTATACAAAACCACTGGTTAAGAAAAAGCTACAGGAGATGGGATATGCGCCCCAGGACTGCGGCAAGGCGGGAGTAGTTGCCATTGCCGGAGAAAATCATCCGGGAAAGACCATTTTAATCCGGGGGGATATGGATGCACTGCCGATTCAGGAGGAGGCAGATGTGGAGTACCGCAGCAAGACGGAAGGGAAAATGCATGGGTGCGGCCATGATATGCATACTGCAATGATGCTTGGAGCCGCAAAGCTTTTAAAGGCGCATGAGGATGAGATTCAGGGAACCGTCAAGCTGGAGTTCCAGCCGGCAGAGGAGATCTTTCAGGGCTCTCCGGATATGATTCAGTCAGGGCTTTTGGAAAATCCCCATGTAGATGCGGCTATGATGATTCATGTGATTGGCGGTATGCCGATGCCTTCCGGCATGGTATTGGTTCCGTCAGGAGGCATTTCCATGGCGTCCTGTGAGCAGTACCACATTGTGGTAAAAGGAAAAGGCGGCCATGGCTCCACTCCCCATGAGGCCATTGATCCCATTACCGCCGCTGCCCACATACATTTAGCCTTGCAGGAGATTAACAGCCGCGAACTGAACGGCAACGATTTTGGCGTGTTTACCACAGGACATTTTGAGGCGGGAAAGGTGTCCAATGTGATTCCGGATTCTGCCGAGATGTGGGGAACCATACGGACAACCGATCCGGAAAATGAGATTGGAAAACTGATTAAGAAACGGATGACCGAGATCAGCAAGGGCATTGGGGCGGCAATGCGTTGTGAGGTAGAGGTGGAATTTTACGACTATTGTCCCTGCATGGTAATTGACGATGCATTGGCGGCGGACGCCATGGATTACATGAAGGAATTGTTTGGGCAGGGGGCGCTTGATTTGTCAGTGGTGTCCGGCGGGAAAGCGGGTGGCGGAAGCGAAGATTTTGCTTTTGTAAGCCACGAGGTGCCAACGGTCAGTATGTTCTTAACGGCAGGAAATTCAAAGGAAGGGTATCTTTATGGACAGCATCATCCCAAGGTAAAATATGACGACTCCGTTTTGTATCTGGGAAGCGCGGCCTATGCGCAGATGGCGCTTCGCTGGCTGGAAAGCCATGGAGAATAAATAAAAGAAAAAAAGCGTTGCCGTTATCGGAGGGGTATGTTAGAATATTTTCAATATAAGGAGGGGATTTATGAGTTATGTATTAAAATGTGCTTCCTGTGGGAAAAAGCTGTTGGAGTATGATACTCCTGTGCGGAAATTCGGCAGCCCTTTAAAGGAGTGCAAAAAGTGCGGTGCCAGATATATTGATCCCAGATATCATGAGCTGGCAGCAGAGGGGATTCCGGAAGAGGATTTCAAGATTCCGCCATACATTTTTTTGATTGTGATAGGAGTATTGATTATTTGGAGGGGGATATATCTTTTTTCCGGACATATGCTGGGGACGCCGGAGGAAGTCCGGTGGCTGCTGCCAACAGTATTTCTGGTCTTTGGGATTGTCCTGGTTATAGGCGGCATACTTGAAATTTTATCCGTAAAATCGGGCCGGAAGATGAACAAATTTAACAGGCTGTATGAGGAATCCTGCAAACGGCTGGAAAATCCGTCGTATGCCCTTACCCTGCATAGTATGGGGTATAAGGTGCCGGAACAATACTTAGGAGGAGTTTATAATGAGGGGAATAGGGAGTAAAATTTTAATTGGTTTTTTTGTGGTACTTTACATAGGATTTTTTTTAGTGACAGGCATATCTGACCTGACGAATAAGGAGGATTTACACAGTGTCAATGTCGATATGGCATTTGAAGCGTTCGAGGTAGAACATTCGATTAGTGGACTGATACCCATAGGAAAGGATTATTACTATGTAGGCATGGATACGGACACCATGGAATACTATGTTATTCATGCCCCAAAGAAATGGCTGGGGGAGAATTTTAACGACAGCGCGCAGTCCTTAGAAGCAGGCGGTCTCAATATTACGGCGCTTTCAAAGGAGCTGGATTATGAAATAGCAACAGAGATGTCTTCGGCAGCCCAGCAGCTTGGGAATGCGGTTTTTCCTTATGGGGCTTCAAATTGTCTGGAATTGTCCTATAAATCGGATGCTATATTGAAATTGGTTACGCTGGCGCTGACTATCCTTGTCGCATTGGCGACTCTTTGGTATTCAAAGCTTCCGGAAAAGGGCATAGGTGGAAAAATCCTTGCGGTTGCTCTGTTTGTGGTATGCGCTCTCAATCTTATGGTTTTGATATGATTTTGCATTTTCCAAAGGCGGTTATTGTGGGAATTTCCGATACGCCCTCCGGTAAAAGCAGATGGAGATGAACATGGAAATGGTCCACCCAATGGGCCAAGCGCACCATATGCCGACAGCGGCGCCGGTCACATCGGAAAAGACAAAGGCTAATACCACCCGCAGAATCAAATCGGTAAAGGTTCCAATCATGAACTGCCGCATAGCGCTGATTCCCCGGAGGATTCCGTCGGCAACTAACTTAATGGAGATAATGAAATAAAATGGAGTCAGGATGCACAAAAACTGTCTGCCGACAGCAAGTGCGTCTGTGGCTCCCTTTTTCATGAACAAAAGCAGCAGATACTTTCCGAAGAAAATGTAGAGAATAAAGAAGGGTATGCTCAGGCACCATACCATTTTAACGCCGGCCCGGAACCCCTCTTTGATCCGTCCGTATTTATGTGCGCCTAAGTTTTGCGCAGAATAATTGGAGATACCGTTGCCGATGGTGGTAAAGGAGGTAATCACCAGATTATTCAGCTTTACGGCGGCAGAATATCCGGCCATGACAGAGGCGCCGAAACTGTTGATTACGCTCTGAATCAGGATATTGCCTACGGAGATAAAGCTTTGCTGAAAGATACTGGGGACGGCGATAACCATAATCTTTTTTAGCAGCTTCCAGCTAAATACCGGGGGTTTCCTTTTCAGTTCTATTTTATGGAGCCTTTTAAGGACTACAATCAAAGCGGCGAAACAACTGATTCCCTGACACAAAAAGGTTGCCCAGGCCACGCCTGCCACTCCCATGTGAAACGCCTTTACAAAGAGAATATCCACAGCAATGTTGGAGGTGGAGGAGACGGCGAGAAAATAGAACGGCGTTTTGGAATCGCCAAGCGCCGAAAAAATCCCCGTCGCAATGTTATAAAAGAACACAAAGGGAAGTCCCCATATATAGATATCCAGATACAGCTTCGAGTCTGCAAATACCTCCGCCGGCGTCTTGATAAGGTGCAGTAGGGGACTGCACAGAAAAATACCGGACAGCATCAGCACTAAGCAGAGGCAACCGCTGAAAATGAAGGAGGTGGATACGGCGGTTTTCAGCCTGCCATACTGCTTCGCCCCGAAAAGCTGGGAGACAATGACGGAACAGCCGATGTTGCAGCCAAAGGCGAAGGCAATAAAGATTAAGGTAATCTCATAGCTGTTGCCTACGGCGGCTAAAGCATTTTCTCCGATGAACTTTCCGGCGACCAGACTGTCCGCAATGTTGTATAGCTGCTGAAAAATAATGCTGCCAAACAGGGGAAGGCAGAATTTCCAGAGTACGGTTTCTGCTTTTCCTGTGGTTAAATCCTTATTCATAATCACAATACCTCTCTTATGTAAAAATCATTTTGTCAACGGTTCCTATTATATGACTTTTTTTGTGCTTTTTCAAATCTACAAAAGAGTTGCTGTGGACCTGATTGTAAAAAACGGTTAGGGAAGGCAAAGTGTCTTGACATTTCCCGAATAACTGGTAAAGTTTTATTAGTAAACTGCGGATGCGGTTGTCGACAAAAGAAGATGTGTTTAGGGAGGATACGGGGATATATGGAAAATGAGGAGAAGATACAAAAGCACATTGTCAGGTCGTATTTTCATAATCTGTTGGATATGAGGAGCGATATGCTTTCCTATGAAGACCTGCACGATATGATGAAGGAAAATATTATTATTCATGGCGCCAATATGTGGATATTGATGATGGCGATTCTGATTGCCTCTATCGGTTTAAATGTGAACTCTACCGCGGTCATTATCGGCGCGATGTTAGTCTCACCCTTAATGGGCGGTATTCTTACCATGGGTTACTCCCTTGCTATCCGGGATTTGGGCCTGCTAAAGCAGGCGGGGGCGTGTTTTCTGACGCAGATGGTAATCAGCCTGATTACCTCTACGGCATATTTTACCCTGACGCCGCTTACTACGGCTACCAGCGAGATGATTGCAAGGACAAGCCCCACTCTTTGGGATGTGCTGATTGCCCTGTTCGGCGGTATTGCGGGCAGTATCGGCAATACCAGAAAAAAGGCAAGCAATGTGATTCCCGGCGTGGCTATTGCTACGGCGCTGATGCCGCCTTTGTGTACAACGGGATACGGCATTGCTACGGGACAGTTCAGCTTTGCCATGGGCGCTTTTTACCTGTTTACGATTAACACGCTTTTTATCGGGCTGTCAGCATTTATTGTGACAAAACTTCTGCGGGTGCCGAGCGTCCGGGAGATGGACGAGAAAAGGCGGAGACGGGCCAACCGCATTGTTACTGTGCTGATTATCATTATTATCATACCAAGCGCCCTGACAGGCGCGCTTACGGTATATAAGTCCATTTTGGACAAGAATATTTCCGACTATCTGAACAAGGAGTTTGTCTTTGAAAATACCCAGCTTGTACAAAACAGTGTGGATAATGCCAATCGGAAAATATCGGTTTCCCTTGTGGGAGAGCATCTTTCTGACGAACGGATTTCGGAGCTGCAAGACCGTTTGGCGGAGTATAATCTTTCCTCCTATACCCTGCATGTCACGCAGGACGAGGTGAATACAGACAGCGAACAGGTGACGATTGCAGTGCAGCAAAATACCATTCAGGATTTGGAGAAACAGCTAAAGGAGCAGAAGGCGGAAAATGCGGAGCTTTCCGAAAACCTCAATAAAGAGACGGATTATGCGGCTCTTTCGGAAAAGACGGCGGCGGTGTTCACCAAACTTACAGATGTGCGCTGCGGTCTGATGGCGGGGGAGAAGGGAAATGTCTTGCTGCTGAAAGCGTCGGTTTCCGGGGAACTGTCTGAGGAGGAGACGGAGACGATTAAGAACTTCCTGAAAGCCGAGAGCGGTGTGGAAGATGTGGAGTTAGAGATAGGGGAGTAGATTTTTCTGCCGGGGTAATAGCGATGGATTTATTCACGATTCTATGTTACAATTTATCGAAAGATGGATATATATCAATCGGGGTTTGAGGTGGAATAATGGCATCGAGTAAAGAATATTTAGAATTTATTTTAGGGCAATTATCCGAATTGGATGAAATTACATATCGGG
>CANREG010000010.1 GCA_947629565.1 uncultured Lachnospiraceae bacterium | reverse complement strand
CCAATCATCACATCAATGGCAAAATCCTCCATAGCCGGGTAAAGCACCTCCTCCACCTGACGGTTAAGCCTGTGGATTTCGTCGATAAACAAAATATCCTGCTCATTCAGGCTGTTAAGGATTGCCGCTAATTCTCCTGGCTTTTCAATAGCCGGTCCCGACGTAATCCGCAGATGGCTTCCCATCTCGTTGGCAATAATAGCCGCCATGGTAGTCTTTCCAAGTCCCGGCGGTCCGTAAAGCAGCACATGGTCTAATGCCTCTCCCCGGTTCTTCGCCGCTTCAATAAATACCTTTAAATTATTCTTTGCCTTTTCCTGCCCGATATACTCCGAAAGCCGCTCCGGTCTGAGGTTATTCTCCAGCTTCACATCCTCCGGCAATATCTCGGTACTGATCATCCTGTCTGTCATAAATCCCTGTTACACTCTCATTTTATTCCGTTAAAACAGCTTCTTTAGGGCTGCTTTTAACAATTCTTCCGACGCATAGGTGTCCGCAGCCGGAATCTGCTTAATCGCCTTTACTGCCTCGGGCTCTGAATATCCCAAGCTGACCAGCGCCAATATGGTATCCTGGACACTGTCCCCCGGACTGCCGGAGACAGACGCTGAAACGTCATAGCTGCCCTCGTCGCCGCCATATAATTCCTCAAATGCCAGCTTGTCCTTTAATTCCATAATAATCCGTCCGGCGCCCTTAGCTCCCACTCCGTTGGCTCTGGTAATCGCCTTGGTATCGTTCGTCATCACTGCAAAAGCCAAATCCTTTACGGAAAGTACCGTCAGAATGGAAAGCGCCGCCTTGGGGCCGATGCCGTTCACGCCTAACAACAATTGGAAGGTATTCAGTTCCTCTTCTGTCGGAAAACCAAAAAGGGACAGTTCATCCTCCCTGACATACAGATAGGTAAACAGTTTCATTTCTCCATGAAGACCGGGTATGCCGCCTAATACCATTCCCGATGTATAAATCCGGTATCCTATTCCATTATTCTCCAAAATCAGGCTGTCGCTGGAAATCTCCTCGACCCTGCCCTTTATATATCCAATCATATTTTTCGTCCTGCCCTAATTTCCCGGATAATCTTTCACTTGCTTTTCTGATTATAGCACATTCTTCCACCTTATACTAGCAAGTATCTTGTAAAAAAGTATTTGGATTTAACCTAAAAAAGATACCGAACAGGCTCTTACTCATGAAGTGTGCTGTTTTTGCGTCCTTCAGATATAGCTGTATTTAATTTTTCCTGTAAATTACTTGCGCATTGTTCAGGCGTAACCGCAAAATTACCGTTTGCATCTTTGGTCATAAGCAACGCTATTTCTTTGTAAAATACACTTCTGACAGAATTTTCACTTCCCTGCCAGTTCGGGAGATTATGTGTATAATCAACTGAATTTACGGTATTATGTGAGAACGCCTCCAAAAGCAATATATCATCTTTGTATTTTTCCATGACTTTTTTGCTTACGGGGATACTTCCGGCGGAACATTCAAGCCATTTATCGGTTTCATAGAAATATCTTATGAAATCTTTAGCTATTTCTATTTTTTCGTTGTCGCCGTTATCAAAAATCTCAAATCCTTCGTTGAAGATCGTACAGTGATTACCGGGGTAATTAACAAAGCCATATTTTTTAAAAGTTTTTGTTTCCGCATTGTAATCTTCCTTAACTCTGCTGTACGTCGAACTTCCCAGATTAAAGTTATAAAAAGTAAGCTCGTCCATTTTGAATTTACTGCTGTTATCGGACATTGTTTTATCATATGGAACAGGCAGATACCAACCTGAATCCACACCGTTCTGAAGCCACCTGAGCGCAGAAATAACATCGGGATCATCAGCAAGATCAAAATTATTGCTGCTGTCAAACAGTTCGCTGCCGAAAGCACGCAGCATTGTCATTATATGAGTATCGCCCTGATTATCCTTTGCGTACATCATCATAGGGACTTTCCCTCTGCCCTCTTTTGCAAATTCGTCCGCAAGTGTATTCAGTATCTTTGTCCAGTCCTCCATGCTCCAGTTTGAAATTACTTCGCCCTCGTCAATATATTCACCCAAGCCATACTTTTCAAGCATTTCCCTGTTATATATAAGAATGTTCTCAGAACTCATATAGGGCATCATATAGAGCTTATTATCAAATCGACCGTGTTCCAGGTAAGCAGGAGATATATCCTCTTTCATCTCTTGTGTAAGGATATCGTCTATAGGAACAACTTTTCCTGTATGGATAAACGAGCTCATATTAAAAAATCCGTCATATAATATATCTGCCGCATCGCTTTTTCCAAAAGAATTTGTGATTGCTTTCGTTTCCTCGCCGCCTTCAAATTCTACAACTTTTATTTTAACTTTTTTGTCATATTGCGCTATAAAATCCTCGCTTGCGAGTTCAAGAAGAGTACGGACATTTTTTATATTTTCATTAGAAATACAATTCATAGTACTGGTATGAGGTACTTTTATAATAATTTCTTTTTCTGGTTCTTTTTGTTCAGAACAACCGGAAAGGCAGAATACAAATGACACTGCTATGATGATCTGCAATAAAAATGCAGTAATTCTTTTTTCCATTTTTCTGGTCTCCTTATTGAACGTTATGTTTTTCACGATCTATTTTCTCCATTTTACTGAGCAGGGTATTGATATCTATCGGCTTTGTTAAAAAGTCGTTCATTCCACTGCCTAAAGCCTTGTCCCTGTCCTCCTGAAAACTGTTTGCGGTACAGGCAAATATGGTAACAGTTTTGGCGTCTTCACGGTCAAGGTTCCTGATCCTTGACGATGCCTCACAGCCGTCTAAGACAGGCATACGCATATCCATTAGGATAATTCCGAACTCGTTTATCTTTGATCTCTCAAAGATCTCCACAGCCTCCTGGCCGTTCTGAGCGTGTACAGGAACAAATCCGAACTGGCTTAGTATCTCCATCAGTATTTCTGCATTCAGTCCGTTATCTTCGGCAACAAGAATTTTCATTGACTTGACGCCGTTATCGGATTTATCAGTTGTTTTTTTAGCATCATCCGAATTTATCTTCAGATAGTCGGGAATTTCACAAATTTCAGCAGGAATTTTAACCGTAAACGTACTGCCTTTGTTTAATTCGCTCTCTACAATTATATCTCCTCCCATTGCATTTACAAGCAGCTTGCTTATAGCCATTCCTAAGCCTGTACCTTTGGTGGAGTTGGAGGTGCTGCTGCGATCCTGGGTAAATTTATTAAATATTTCATCCAGAAATTCCCTACTCATTCCGCAGCCTGTATCCTCACAGACAAATGTAGTCATAACGTGATTTTCGTCGATCATGCTTTGATTTACCGAAAATTTTATAGATCCTCCTGCCGGAGTAAATTTTGCCGCATTGCCGACAATGTTCATAAGTACCTGTTTTATATGTACCTCATCACACTGTATGCATGGGACAGTGATATGGAGATCTTTTATAAATTCAACTCCACGTCCTGTAATATTATCGTACTGCATTGAACAAACAGACTCCGACATTGTTTCGACAAGCATCGGAGCACGGGCAACTTCCACTTTCCCCGCCTGAAGTTTGGATATATCCAACACATCGTTTATGAGTGCAAGCAGATATTCCGCTGTATTCTGCGATTTTTTCAGCCACTCTTTTATTTGAAGATGTTTCTCCGGAATATCAATTGCATTCATCATCAGGTAATTTAATCCGACAATACCATTCAATGG
This sequence comes from uncultured Lachnospiraceae bacterium, assembly GCA_947629565.1. Taxonomy (GTDB): domain Bacteria; phylum Bacillota; class Clostridia; order Lachnospirales; family Lachnospiraceae; genus CAG-590. Next base: position 54,391 of record CANREG010000010.1, on the reverse strand, counting down.
CGTGCGGATCTCGTGGCTCATATTGGACAAAAATTCGCTTTGTGCTTTTTCCTGAGCGTGAGCTAGCTGAGTTTTTCTTTGCATGATAAGGGTCAATACGAATGCAATGATGATGACAATGATCGCAGCGCTCATTGCTGCAATGATAAGCAAAACAAATAATTCTGTCTGGTCTTTCACTACCCTATTGTTTACCGACATGATAAAATACCAATTAACACTGCTGCTGTTTAACGGAGTACAGTAGTTCAGTTCACGAACGCCGTTTTTTTCCATATAAAACCAAAATTCTTCACCCGCAAGCATTTTTTCCTGTACATCGGAGGACGTAAGGTCAGAACTGTCACAGTGTTTAATGATATCAAATAAATTCTCAGGAACAGAACTTGCCGCATCTTTTCTGTCCACAACATATTCGCCGTTTTTGTTGACTACTGAACTGTAGCCTTGTGTATTGCCTGAATCATCAACATAATTTTCAATTACAAGACCGTCCACAATAGAAGACCTCTTGCAAACTCCTATCACGGCATAAACCTCTTTTTGATCTTCGCCTATTTTTATACCAGATAATACTTCATCTTGTGGATTGTCCGGCAATCTATAACCGTAAATTACAACTTTATCGGAGCCCATTACAGGAAGCGAATCATAACCGATGACTTTGTAACTGTCAGTATTTGCGAACAAATCCATATACGGATAATAATCCGGATCTTCGCTGCCTTTTCTGTAAGTAATATCGGTATAATAGGAGCCGTCTTCCATAAGCAGATAGACTTTATCGAATGTTGATTCATACGATTCAAGTCCCAGATATTCGTTGATTTGACTTACCGTTTTAAGATTCTGGCTGTTACGTTTCAGCCTTTCGCCTATGCGTTGTTGGTTTTTCCAATTATATTCAATAAACATAGTAATTGTATTACGATCATGCACAGCAACTTCCCTGATGTTGTTGACTGCCGCATCTTCGAGAATATTTCCTGTCACAATTGAATATACATATATCGCTAAAAAAATTACTATTATTATAAAAAATATAAATAATGCATAGAAACGTTTGCTTTTTGATCGTTTCATAAATTCACAACTTTCTAATAATATACTGCACATATGCGTATGTTTTCAGATCATATTGGTAACTGTTTCTATTAGAACATATAATACTTTATTTGTCAACAGCCTGTAACCCTCCTTCTCCTAAAGTTACTTTGCCTGGAGAAACTCACTGTCCTTGACTATTCTCATAGCACATTCTTCCACATTATGTTATAATATAAGCTATAAATTTAGCAGAAGGCCGTAAATCAAAAAGAAAGGATATCCGCATGAAAACAGTAAATTACGATGAGGAATTTGCAAAAGAATATGCCCTGCCGGACTATTACCGGCATTACTATAAAGACGCCCGGCTTTTATTCTTTGACATTGAAACTACAGGCTTTGCTGCTAAAAATACCACGCTTTACCTAATCGGAGTACTCTGGTACGAAGACGGGAAACCATACATACGCCAGTGGTTTAACGAAGACGGATATAGCGAACGGGAGCTGATTCATGCCTTTCAGGAATTTGGCAGCCATTTCACGCATCTGGTACATTTTAACGGTTCCGGCTTCGACCTTCCCTATCTCCGGCAGAAAGCAGATATGCTGGATATTCCTTTTACCTTAGACACAGAGCTTACCCAGCTTGATATCCTGAAAGAAATCCGTCCTTACAAAAAATTATTCGGTTTAGATAATATGAAACAGGTTACTCTTGAACAGTTTCTTGGCATAAAGCGGCAAGACGCCTATAACGGCGGCGAACTCATTAACATTTATCAGCGGTATGTGGCAAAGCCGGATGATATACGCAAACATGTGCTTTTGCTGCACAACCATGACGATTTGCTTGGTATGCCGCAGATTAGCCAGATTCTTCATTACAAGGCGTTTATGGAGCAGGCTCAGCCGGAGGACATATTCTGCAAAGAAGAAAACGGATTTCTTACCCTTCATTTCCGCATGGCGGATTACGCCGCCCTTCCGAGACGGCTGATTACGACAAAAGAGGGAGTATACTTAAACGCCTTCCAGAAGGAGGGCCTTTTGCAGATACCCATAACAAACGACACCCTCCGGCATTTTTACCCTGATTACCAGAACTATTATTATCTCCCAATAGAGGATATGGCCATCCATAAAAGCGTGGCCGCCTATGTGGAGCCGGAAAACCGGGAAAAGGCAACAAAAAGCACCTGTTATGTAAAAAAAACAGATGCTTTCCTTCCCTGTCCCATCTCCGGCTATCCGGAACTTTTTCAAATGTCGCCAAAAGACAAAACCGGCTACATGACGCTTGACAGTCTGACAGCGGGAACCTGTGAATTACAGGCAGAATACATCCAGTCCACCCTTCGCCGGCTGCTGTAACATCTGCCGGCACCAAAACCTTTCTGATGCACCTGCTTACAGTAGTTTCAACACCGGGACGTCTTCTGATAAAAAAAGGAATCTACAGATTCAAACCCTAATTCCTTGGCATGAATAATCTGCTCTGTGCTTCCAATGAACAAAAACCCCCTGGGTTGCAGGCTTTTGTAAAAATTCCGGTACACCCCTTCTTTGGCCTCATCGGTAAAATAGATTACCACATTGCGGCAGACAATCATATGCATACCCATAGGGTACAAATCTTCTAACAGATTGTGTTTCTTAAATTCCACGCAAGCCTTGATATCATCCTTAATCTGATAGCCATTATCCTTCTTGATAAAATGCTTGTCTAAAAGCTCCTTGGGGAGCCCCTCTAAACTCCGGTTTAAATAAAAGCCTTCCTTTGCAAAATGCAGCACATCATCATCAATATCCGTAGCCAAAATCTTAATCTGGTTCATGGGATAATGCTTTGCTAAAAGCATGGCAATCGTGTACGGCTCATCCCCTGTGGAGCAGGCGGCGCTCCATATGTTGATCGAACTGCCAAACTGCTTTTTTAAAATGGGAATCATGATATTTTCAAAAACCTCCCACTGCTTGGGATTGCGGTAAAATTCCGAAACGTTAATGGTTAGATAGCTGACAAAACCACGGAGCAGCTCCTGATTTTGTTTCATGGCATGATAATAATCCTGAAAATTATGGTATCCTTTCCTCTTCATCAAAGACTCAATCCGCCGTTTCATCTGCCGCTCTTTATATAAAGACAAATTAATATTCGTCAGTCCATATATATCTTTTTTGAAATTTTCGTAATCGTATTCCACGCTGTCGCTCCTTCCCCGCATAATCTCATAAAAACCCCGCTCTAGCTGTTCTAAAGCGGGGTACTAAGAATCTTATTCTTCTGTCGTCTCCTCAGCCGGTTCTTCTGCTATCTCCGGTTCCTCTGTCGTCTCCTCAACCGGTTCTTCTGTCACCTCTTCGACCGGTTCTCCTGCCGTCTCAGGCACAACAGGCTCTTCCGCCGGCTCCTCCTGTACATCCTCTACCGCCTCAGGTTCCTCAGGGAGTAATACCTTCATGCTTAAGCTGATCTTCTTCTCCTCTAACCGGCAGTCAACCACCTTAGCCTCGATCTCCTGTCCAATAGATAATACACTCGACGGTTTATCAATATGCTCTCTGGCAATCTGTGATACATGGAGCAACGCATCCACGCCCGGCTCTAACTCGACAAAAGCACCAAAATCTGTCATTCTGGCAACTCTGCCCTTCACGACATTGCCAATGGCATATTTCTCATCTGCCGTAAGCCACGGATTTGTATCTTCAAACTTAAGGCTTAAGGCAATCTTTTCACCCTGAATATCCTTGATTAACGCCTTAACTTCCTGTCCCACAGAGAAAATCTTCTTGGGATTATCTACCCGTCCCCATGACATTTCAGAAATATGAAGAAGTCCGTCTGCTCCTCCTAAATCTATAAATGCGCCAAAATCCGTTACATTCTTTACCTTGCCTTCTACCACATCGCCAACATGAATCCTTGCAAATAATGCTTCCTTGGCAGCCTTCTTCTCTGCCTCAATCAGCATCTTGCGGTTACCAATGATTCTCCGTTTGCGCGGGTTGAACTCGGTAATCTTAAACTCAATCTCCTGCCCCTTATATTTGGTCAAATCCTTCTCATAGGTATCGGATACCAGGCTTGCGGGAATGAATACCCTTGCCTCTTCCACAGTAACGCTTAAGCCGCCGTCTAATACCTGGGTGACAACACCCTTTAATATCTCGTCATTGTTATAGGCTTCCTCTAACTTCTCATTGGCTTTCTCTGCCGCAACGCGCTTCACAGATAAAAGCACCTGACCGTCGCCGTCATTCGTCTTAATTACCTTGGCCTCAATGGTCTCTCCAACCTGTACCTTATCTTTGAGGGAAATATTCATGTCGTTGGAGTACTCATTCTTCGTGATGATACCATCCGCCTTATAATTGATGTTCAGAATAATCTCGTTATCCTTCACATCAAGGACTGTCCCCTTTACAATTTTCCCCAAGCTAATTCTGCTCTCCTCTGCCAGACTAGCTTCAAACATTGTTCCAAAATCTTCCGCCATGCTACCATGAACCTCCTTAATAATTTGATTAGGGGTAGATGCCCCTGCAGTAATACCTACCCTACCAACGGATTCAAAAGCAGCTAAATCCAAATCAACGAGTGTCTGTATATAGTAAGTATTTGCACATTCTTTTTTGCTAATGTCATATAGCTTTTGTGTATTAGAGCTGTTCCTCCCACCAATTACAATCATTGCATCTACCTGCCTTGCAATGGAAGCGGCTTCTTTCTGCCTCTCCTCTGTCGCATTGCATATGGTGTTATAAACGGTTATATTATAACCTTTTTTTTGAAAGATTTCAACTATTGAATTGAATTTCTTATGATTAAATGTGGTCTGGGAAACCAGACTCAGCTCCTTATCGCCGGAAATGGATAAATTCTCTGCTTCCTCCTCTGATTCTAACACAATGGGCTCCGTATTGCACCAGCCAACAATTCCCATAACTTCCGGATGTTGCCGGTTGCCCACGATAATAATCTGTTTCCCCTCGCTACTATCTTTATCGACAATTTTATGGATTTTCTTAACAAAAGGACAGGTGGCGTCCACAAGTTCTAAGGACTGCTCCCTAATCATATCGTATATCTTACGCTCCACGCCATGAGAACGGATTACCACAGTCCCTGCGGTAATCTGCCGAAGGGCTTCCTCTCCCTCGACAATCCGGACGCCCTTTTCCTCTAAATCCCGGACCACTTCCTCGTTGTGGATAATGGGGCCGTATGTATAGACATTTCCCTTTCCCACCTGCTCATACACCGTATCTACAGCTCTTTTTACTCCAAAACAAAAACCTGCTGTTTTTGCCAACAATACTTCCATAATACATTACCTCATTCATCAACTCTTCTGCCGTTTTTTTGTACCGGAAATTATATTTTTCCGGCACATTGCCTATTCTTAAAGTACGGTCTGCGCAACGGATAAAATCTTATCCACCACCTCGTCAATACTCATGTCAGAGCTGTCAATCAAAACGGCGTCCTCCGCCTGCTTTAAGGGGGCAATCGCCCGGTTCATATCCCGCTTATCCCGCTCGATGATATCCGCCTCGATTTTGTCAAAATCCGGCTGTTCTCCCTTTTCTATAAGCTCCTTATAGCGGCGATTCGCCCGCTCCTTAGAAGATGCGGTAAGGTAAATCTTAACCTCCGCCTCCGGCAGTACATTGGTTCCGATATCCCTGCCATCCATCACCACATTGTACTGCTTTGCCATATTCCGCTGCAAATCAAGAAGGGCCGCCCGCACCGGCGCTTTGGCAGAGGATTTAGAAGCCATGTTGCCGGTCTCCTCGGTGCGCAGATACGGGGTTACATTTTCCCCGTTCAGATATACCTGCTGCTGTCCCTTCTCATACTGGATTTCTACAGTAACCTGATTACAGGCCTCCGCTAAAGCCTTTTCATCCTCGATATCAATATGATTCGTCACCAGATAATGGGCAATCGCCCGGTACATAGCGCCGGTGTCCACATAAATATAATCTAACTTCTTTGCCACTGCCTTTGCAATGGTACTTTTTCCGGCTCCCGCCGGACCGTCAATCGCAATACTTGCCATATTGGTTCTCCTTCCTATCATGAAATGAATATTTTCAACAGGAAATTCCTGCCAGATACCCTGTTGACCATGCAATCTGCAAATTAAAGCCCCCTGTCAAGGCGTCTAAATCTAAGACTTCACCGGCAAAATACAGGCCGCCGGTAAGTTTGGACTCCATGGTTGAGGGATCAACCTCCTTTACGGAAATGCCGCCCTTGGTGATAATTGCCTCGTCAAAGCCTCGAAGCCCCGTAATCTGAAAAGGAAGGCTCTTTATCGTGGCAACCAGCCTATGCCGTTCCTCTTTTGTCAGTTCATTGATTTTTTTCTCCCCGTCAAGGTCTGCCTTTTTCAGAACAACCGGAATCAGCGCTTTTAACAGGAGCTTATCGAGACTGTTATTTAACTGCCTGTTCTGGAAAAGTTTAAAGTCCCGGAGTACCCGGTCATCCAACTGTTTTTCCGTCAAAGCCGGTTTTAAATCCAGATAAAGCATAAGGTTTTTATCCAGATACCTGTGGATATAGGCGCTGCCCTTTAATATTATCGGACCACTGACGCCAAAATGGGTAAAGAGCATTTCCCCAAAATCCGAATAAATTTTCTTTCCATCTGCATATATGGAAACGGACACATTTTTAAGGGCGACTCCCATTAATTCCTGACAAGAAGAATCCGCCAGTTCAAAGGGCACCAATGAAGGTTGGGGCTTTATGATGTTATGCCCCGCCTCCTTAGCAAAGACATAGCCGTCGCCGCAGGCGCCGGTTCTCGGATAGGAAATGCCGCCTGTGGCGACAATCACACTGTCTGCCAATAGCTTACTGTTATCCGGCAGGATAACGCCCTTACAGATGTTATTTTCAAGGAACAGGCTTTTTACCTTTGTATTCAGGCGTATTGTAACCTTTAATCTGCGCAGTTCCCGCTCTAACGCTTTGATCACATCCGAGGAATGGTCAGATACCGGAAACACCCGGTTTCCCCGCTCAACCTTCCAGGAAAGTCCCAGTTCCTCAAAAAAATCCATGACCATCTGATTGGAAAAGGAATAAAAGGCGCTGTATAGAAATTTGGGGTTGGAAACAACGCTTGAAAAAAGCTCTTCCACATCGCAGGCATTGGTAAAATTACATCTTCCCTTACCCGTAATAAACAGCTTTTTTCCCAGCTTTTCATTTTGTTCGATTATCGTTACCTGTTTTCCGTTTCTGGCGGCAAATATGGCCGCTATCATACCGGCGGCGCCTCCGCCTGCCACAATTATTTCAGACATTTTTTATCTCGGTTCCCCTATGTTTTATATCATCTATATTACACTACAATTTGCTTTCTTTCAAAGACTATAAAAAAGATTGACATTCCTTCCATCTGGTGATATTCTTTTAATCAAAGAGAAGCGGTTTTGTACCACTTGACTACCCGTTAGTCCTGAGTGGGTTACTCGCTTCTTTTTTTATATCCACCAGACAACCGGAATAAATATTATAATTCCCCACCTCATTCCAGTCAATATTCTGTTTGTTGGAAAAGATTATATCAGGCAAAACAACAATCTTATTACCGTTTTCATCCAATAGAATTTCCAGTGTTCCCATAACATTTTCTCCCGGTAGTATTGAAAATATTGTAACACGTACATAGGACAGGTACAAGCATCAATACAAACTTTCGACATTCAATGAAGTTGGAGTTGACATTTAACCGATTCCTGCTTATAATTATAGACATAAAGAAGCGCTGCGACAAGCGGTTGGCTTCTGTGCAAGAAGTTAAATAATTACTTATCTAAACAACCGTTCACTTAGCCGAGTGGCGGTTGTTGCTCTTTACAATTATCGTAACGGTAAATTTACCGATATGTAACGTAATTCGCATAAGCCTCACCCCCTTTCGAGGGATATCAGCCAACCGCCTGCCGCTATGCAGCGCCTCCTTGTCCCATAAAGGACAGTTTTATTCTATCAGTGGATTGCTTTTCTGTCAATCTGCTTTAATTTTTCCTTTTTCAAATATTTGTTTGTTGGAAAAGATTATATCAAGCAGAACAACAATCTTATTACCGTTTACTTTTATACTGCTATTACACAGGATTCATTATAAAATGGAATCTTAAAATCATGTGTAACAAACTTCATTCCATCGGCTTTCGCCTGAGCAATCATAATCCGGTCAAAGGGATCATTATGCTCCTGATGCTCACTATGGAATACCAGCGTTTCCAGTACCTCTACATGCTTATCTGTAATCGGTAGCATCTGATATCCCATTTGCCTGCACAATTCTGACAATTTAGAACCACTGAGCCGAATTTTATCTGGCTTTGCCATATATTTTATTGTCGTCTCCCACACAGCGGCAGCACTATAATAAACATCATTATTCGCATCCATAATCAAAGCTTTCGCCGGTTCCGACAATTTGGGGTTGTCATCCAATGCCCATAAAATAATATGCGTATCTAATAACAGCTTCATTCCACCACTCCAAACATTTTAGCAATTTCAGGGTTCATCTCGTCAAAATCATAATCGTCATCATATAAGTTCTGCCCTCTGGCAATCCCAATTCTCTTTGTGATTACCATATTCTTGTTTTCTTTAACTTCGGGTTGCATAAAACGATCTATCATCTCTAGCAAAAACTGTAGATTATCTTCTGAAAGTCCTTTAACTTTTTGGAGAACCTGATCCTGCAATACTGACATATACAACACCGCCTTTCCTTCATAAAATCAACTGCCCTGTCTAAGCATATTATACACAAATACTGTCAACTATACAATTGCAAATTCCTTTTTGTGACAACAGTGTTGTCACAAATTCGTTTCATTAAATTTTTTCATATGATACAAACTACGCCTGTTATCTGTATGAACAGCAACAGCCCGCCGGTTCCACCCGGCAGGCTGCTTTCTTTTATCTCACTTTTTTTAAATTATACCGGATATACGCCGTTTTCCTTGTCTGCCACAGAAGCGTCTACCTTTGTCTGTTGAGCCTCTCGATACTTGAAAAATTCGGTTGCTACCTGCGGGAACAACGCATAGGAAAGAACATCTTCATCCTGCTGCTTGTACTGCTCTACCTCTTTTTCCAAAGTCTCTAACTGCGGTTTAATGTCATCAGCGGGACGGTAGGTAATCGGCTTATCCATACCCAGCGCATCCAACGCCTTCTTCTGTACTTCCGGATTCATCGGCTTAACGGTCTGGCCGTATTTGCCAACCAAAAGGTCTCTGGATTCCTTGGTCATCTGCTTATAGCGCTCGCCCATAACCACATTTAGCACTGCCTGGGTACCCACAATCTGGGAAGAAGGGGTAACAAGAGGCGGCTCGCCAAAATCCTTGCGGACGCGGGGCACTTCCTCTAACACCTCGTCAAATTTATCCTCCTGCTTCATCTCCTTTAACTGGGACACCAAATTACTTAACATTCCACCCGGAACCTGATAAAGCAAGGTTTTAATATTTACGCCCATTACCTTAGGGCTTAACAGACCGGACTCTAACCACTCCTCACGCATTGGACGGAAGTAGTCGGCAATCTCTGCCAGGAGATTCTGGTCAAATCCCGGATCATAATCCGTACCCTCAAACGCCTTAGCCATAACCTCTGTTGCCGGCTGGGAAGTTCCCATGGAAAGAGGCGACATTGCCGTATCTATAATATCACAGCCTGCCTCAACTGCCTTCATATAAGTCATAGCCGCCACACCGGAAGTATAGTGGGTGTGAAGCTGAATCGGCAGATTGGTTCCTTCCTTTAACGCCTGCACTAACTCGGTTGCAGCCGTCGGCACTAAAAGTCCTGCCATATCCTTGATACAGATAGAATCTGCGCCCATATCCTCAATCTTCTTTGCCATATCCTTCCAGTAATCCATAGTATAGGCGTCGCCAAGCGTATAGGACAGCGCCACCTGCGCGTGGCCCTTTTCCTTATTGGCCGCCTTAACGGCTGTCTGTAAATTCCTTATATCATTGAGACAGTCAAAAATACGGATAATATCAATTCCGTTTGCAATGGATTTCTGCACAAAATATTCTACTACATCATCCGCATACGGGCTGTAACCAAGAATATTCTGTCCCCTGAATAACATCTGTAACTTTGTATTCTTAAAACCGTCTTTTAACTTTCTGAGTCTCTCCCAGGGATCTTCTTTTAAAAATCGAAGACACGCATCAAAGGTTGCGCCACCCCAGCACTCTACAGAATGATAACCAACCTTATCCATCTTATCCACGATGGGAAGCATCTGCTCTGTTGTCATACGGGTAGCAATCAATGACTGATGTGCATCCCGCAAAACGGTCTCGGTAATCTTTACCGGCTTTGCTGCTTGATTTGCCATGTTCTAATCCTCCATTTTAGTATATATTCCTAATCATATTGCTCTTACATTACGCCAAAAATCGCCATAAAGGTTCCGGCTGCTACCGCGGTACCGATTACGCCTGCCACATTCGGTCCCATGGCATGCATCAAAAGGAAGTTCGTCGGATCAGCCTCCGCACCAACCTTCTGGGAAACCCTGGCCGCCATAGGAACGGCGGATACGCCGGCGGAGCCGATTAACGGATTGACCTTGCCCTTAGTTGCCCAGCACATAATCTTGCCGAAAATTACGCCTGCCGCAGTACCGACAATAAATGCCACCAGACCTAATACCACAATCTGCAGGGTGGATACCTTCAGGAAGGACTGGGCCGTTGTGGTTGCCCCGACTGAGGTTCCCAGCAGAATAACTACGATATACATTAAAGCGTTAGAAGCGGTCTCTGTCAACTGCTTTACCACGCCGGATTCCCGGAACAGGTTGCCTAACATCAGCATACCAACCAAAGGCGCAGTTGTCGGCAGAATCAGCACAACCACAATCGTAACCACGACAGGGAAGAGGATTCTCTCTAACTTGGATACCGGTCTTAACTGCTCCATCTTAATCTTCCTCTCTTTTTCTGTCGTCAGTAACTTCATGACCGGCGGCTGAATAACCGGCACTAACGCCATATAGGAATAAGCTGCCACAGCAATCGGTCCCATCAAAGTACCGCCCATACCCAGCTTACCTGCTAAGAAAATGGAGGTCGGTCCGTCCGCACCGCCGATAATAGAAATAGCTGCTGCTGCCTTATCACTGAAGCCAAACAAAATTGCTAAAAAGTATGCGGAATATATACCAAACTGTGCCGCCGCCCCTAACAGGAAGCTCTTAGGATTGGCAATTAACGGACCAAAATCCGTCATCGCGCCCACGCCTAAGAAAATCAGGGAAGGTAAGATACTCCACTCATCCAACATATAAAAGTAATGTAACAACCCGCCCTCTGCTATGATACCGGGGAACATATTCGCCAGCAGCATACCAAAGGAAATGGGAACTAACAAAAGGGGTTCAAAACCAAACTTAATTGCCAGAACCAGGAACACACAGGCAACCAAAATCATTACAAAGTTGCCCCAGTACAGGTTTGCAAATGCCGTCTGTGCACCTAAATTCTGGATTGTATTCCATATATAATCCATCTACGCTTGCCTCCTGTAAAATATGATATCTTGCCAAACCATTAGTTCAATGAAGCAAGTGTATCGCCGGACTCTACGCTGTCGCCTACTGCAACATTGATTCCTGCCACTGTACCATCCTGAGGAGCCGTAATCTCATTTTCCATCTTCATGGCCTCTAAGATCATTACCACATCTCCCTTCTTAACCGCCTGGCCGATGTTAGCCTTGATTGCTAAAATCTTGCCCGGCATAGGAGCGGCAATCTTAACAGCGCCCTCTGCGCCGCTTGCTGCGGGAGCCGGAGCTGCTGCCGCCGGGGCCGGAGCTGCCGGTGCGGCTGCCACCGGAGCCGGTGTAGCCGGCGCTGCGCCTGCACCTAACTCTTCTACTGCTACATCATAAGCTGTACCATTCACTGTAATTCTATAATTCTTCATTCTGAAATTCCTCCTATCTATTATCTCTTTGCTTTTCTGATTGAACGAACAACTAATTTGTCACTGCCGCCGTCCGCCACATTGGCAGCCATAACCGCCGCTGTGATTACTGCCACTAACTGCTTATCATCCATTGGGCTGGCGGTAGAAACTGCCGCCGGTGCGGCTCCGGAATTGGAAACGGCTGCGACTGCGGCTGTCTCTTCCTCCTGGTTTCCTTTCTTCCTGCCGATTGCGTTGGCAACACCGGTAATGGCCTTTGCCACCTTCTCTAACTGAGCGATGATCAGGGAAATAAAAATCAACACGACAAATACGGTTCCCATGCCGACTAAAGTGTTAGACCCGGCCTTTCCCATCTTCTCAGAAAATGTGTATTCCGGCGTAACATTAATCTCCTTGATCTTATAGGCCGTTGCATTCTGTCCGGTCAGCTCATAGGAATAAGCTGCCGCCGGATTTTCTTCATAGACAAAACTGTAATCTACCTTACGGTCAGAATATACAGCGCCAATGGTAACAACTACTGTATCTTCCTCTTCTTCCACCACTGCATCCACACGGCTTAAAAATTCATTATACGCGGTCATTGCCTCCACATATTCATCTTCCGTCTCTGCATTCAGGGTAGAAAAATCAAATTGAATTGTGTTTCCGTCCTCTCTGGAACAGTAACCTAAAAAGTCACCACATTCCTCCTGTACCGTAGTAAAATTATTAAGTCCGGTCAGAAGTATCTCCGCTTCCTCAGACTCCTCTGCATAATCTTCAAGATATGCCTTCAGGGCGCCATTGGCGCTTTGAAGCTGATATGCCTGCGTCAAAGCCGAGCTTACAATATCCGCCTGGGTATAATTAAAGGTTACTTCCTTCTGTCCGCTGCTGCAGGCTGTCAGAGAGAAAAAAACAGCAATCATAGAAAATAATAAAATCGTCTTTTTCATTTTCATATGGTTATCCCCTCTCTATACTGCACCATGCTTTTTAATTGGTCTGTCTTCCCGCTTGGTGTATAACATCTCATAAGCGGCAATCAAGCGTTTTCTAGTTGCTGCGCCGTCGATAATGTCATCCACATAGCCCCGCTTGGCAGCCGCCATGGCGCTGGACATCTTCTCACTGTATTCCGCCTTGACTTTCGCTAACTGATTCTTGTCAAAGCCATCTTTTTCCAATTCATCTGCATACATAATCTTGACTGCCTGCTCCGGTTCCATGGTTCCGATCTTAGCCGTCTTCCATGCATACTCGATATCTGCGCCCACAGACTTGGAATTCATTGCCAGATAAGCGCTGCCAAAGGCGTCTCCCATTACCAGATTAATCTTCGGCGTCGTTGCACTGGCGAAGGCATAAGTAAGCTTGGCAACCGCCTTGGCCATTCCCGCTTCTTCTGCCACTGTTGCCTTAAATCCTTTCACATTGGTAAGCGTCAATATCGGAATATTAAACGCATCTAAGAAATTCACAAATTCCGCTGCGATATAAGCGCCATTAACAGACAGCACATCGCCGCCGTCCTTTACCTGATTGGCTACGCAGCCAACAGTTGTCCCGCCTAATTTAATCAGGCCGATAACCATATCTTTGGCATATTCCCTCTTAAGCTCCACAAACACATTGCTGTCTGAAATGTGAGTCAGTACGGCTCTTGCATCATCTGCAAGGCCCTCTAAATTCGGAATCTCCCGGTTCAAATCGTCAACGCAGTCAACAAAATTGGAATCATCCTCATTATTAGAAGGAAGCATACCGATTACCTGACGGATTCTGCCAAGTACAGCAGCGTCATCCTCTAACACCTCGTCCACTAAAGCAGAACTGCTCTCCTGATAAGAAGCACTGGCTGTGTCTAACTTCTCCGCATAATTGTTATCCAAGGCATTGGGACTGTTCACAAATAACCTTCCCTGATCTTTTACCATAAACGTCAAATCGGATAATCCCGGAATCACTGCGTTTCCGCCGCCGCATACGCCGAAAACTCCCGTAATCTGCGGAATCACTCCGGAAGCTACTGACTGCTTTAAATATATGCTGCCAAAAGCATTTAAAGAATCGGTTGCCTCCTGTAATCTCAATCCTGCACAATCTACCAGTCCGATTACTGGGGCACCCATCTTCAGTGCCATATCATAGATTTTTGCAATCTTAGCTGCATGCATCTCGCCGACAGAACCGCCTAATACTTTGGCGTCCTGGCTGTACACATACACCAGTCTTCCCTCAATGGTACCGTAACCTGTTACGACGCCATCTTTAGGAGTCTCATGATCCTGTGTGTTAAAATCGGTAGTTCTGGCTGTCACATAGGAACCGATTTCAACAAAACTTGAGTCATCAAGCAACGCTGTTATTCTGTCGCTTGCTGACAACGTAAGTTTATTGCTCATTTTTAGCCCTCCGTTTGAATTTATTATAAGGCTTACTTCGTAAACCAAATTTTAGCCAATTATATTTTATAACTTTTATCCTGCGATTTCAAGCAAATTTTTCCACAAAAATAAGGGAAACTGTTAAACATTTTAACCGTCCCCCTTAATATTATTCACCCCTCCTACATAATATCTTCCGCCTCCGACGGCTCCCTTTCCCTTACCCGCCGACTTTCATTTGTGAAGCCGCCCCAGGATAATCCTTTCCCGTTTTCCCGCACTGCCATCGGTTTTAAGAAATCCTTCTGCCGGTTCCTCCTGCATATTAGATTGCACGTGCTTACGAAGAACTCGCACCGGGAAGGGGTGGCTGGGAAACATTTGCAGCCCCTTTGAAAACGCCGGTACTTGCGAAGGCCCTGTAATATCAGCCATTAAGTGCATGATTAGAGGGGCCTTCGCTTATGTACCGCTGCGTTTTCGACAGAGCGCAAGCGTGGCTGCAAAATGTTTGCCCAGCACCCCAAACCCGGTACTCAGACACTTCTTCGCACGTGCAATATGCAGGAGAAACCGGCAGGGGATTTCTAAAAAACCGCGTGTCGGGAAAACCGGGAAAAGGATTACCTTGGGGCGGCATTTACCAATATTACGGCGAGTAAGGGAATGGCAGCCGCCGGAGGTGCGGCACTTTTTATTTGGTGGTTTCTGAAAGTACGCCCTTGTTGTGGAGAAGGTAATCTAGCAGGGAAACTATGGTGAGGATTAAGGCTGCATAGATTAAAATGTTTTCAAAAATGGAAATGGTCTGGACAGCAGATGGGAAAATGCTTCCAAAATCTGCTATGAGAATACAGATCATGACCATTTGTTCCGCAGTCTTAATCTTCCCCCAGATACCGGCAGCAATGACAATTCCGTTATCTGCTGCCACCAGCCGGAACCCGCTTATAATAAATTCTCTGGCAATAATCACGATTACGATCCAGCAGGGAATCCGTCCAAGCTCTACAAAGGCGATCATAGCAGAGGATACCAGAAGTTTGTCCGCCAAAGGGTCCATAAATTTCCCAAAATTTGTTACCAGATTATATTTTCTGGCAATCTTGCCGTCCAGCATGTCGGTGATGGAGGCCACCGCAAAGATAAACAGGGCAATCCAGTTGCCATAGGGAACCCGCTCCCACAGCAGGGCCACCAGAAAAAAGGGAATCAATATGGTACGCAGTATTGTTAATTTATTCGGTAAATTCATCGCATCTCTCTCCTATTAAATCATATTCATTATAATCCGTAATCTTCACCTCAATGAAATCACCGGAAAGCAGTTCTTCCTCCGAGGCCGCAAACACATATCCGTCAATGTCCGGCGCATCCATATAGGAACGGCACATATACATCTCATCCTGATACAGATAGCCTTCCGCCATAACCTTAAAGGTCTTGCCGACCAGAGAGGCGTTTTTCTCTGCGGAAATCTTCTGCTGGAGCGACATAATCTCATTTTTTCGTTTCTCCTTCACATGGGTTGATATCTGGTGGTGAAATTCTGCCGCCGGGGTATCCTCCTCTCTGGAATAGGGGAACACGCCTAACCGGTCAAAATGCATTTCCTCCACAAAGTCAAGCAGGGCATGATGCTCCTCTCTGCTCTCTCCCGGAAATCCTGTAATCAGAGTCGTCCGAATCACAATATCCGGTATCTCCTCCCGGAGATAACCGATTATCCGCTTTATCTCCTCTTTTGTAGTCTTTCGCCCCATCCGCTTTAATACGGAATCCTCGCAGTGCTGGATTGGCATATCAATGTAATGGCACACCTTCGGATTATTTTTTATCTCCGCCACCAGCTCCTCTGTAATTTCCTCCGGATAGCAGTATAACAGGCGAATCCATTCCAAATCCTCAAATTCCGCCAGTCTGTGTAGTAGCTCCGGCAGCCTTTTTTCCCCATACAAATCTTTGCCGTAAAGGGTGGTCTCCTGGGCGACAAGGATTAATTCCCGCACGCCGTTGTTTACCAGATAGGCCGCCTGCTTTAATAAATCCTCCATGGGTACGCTGCGGTAATTGCCCCGGACCTTGGGAATGACACAGTAAGTACAGTGTTTGTCGCAGCCTTCCGCAATCTTCAAATAGCCTGTGCCGGAACCGGAGGACAATACCCTGGCTTCCCGGCTTTCGGGCAGGTGGTTAATATCCTCAAAATGCTCATAGGAATTTCCTGCCAAAGTCTGTTCCACCGCCTCCACAATGGAATGAATACTCATGGTGCCGAGAATCGCATCCACCTCCGGCAGCTCCCTCCGAATCTCCTCGCGATACCGCTGTGCAAGGCAGCCGGTAACAATCAGCGCCTTTAACTTACCGGTCTTTTTCAGCTTGCCAAGCTCTACTATATTTTCAATGCTCTCCTCTTTGGCGTCATGGATAAAACAGCAGGTATTGACAACCGCCGCATCCGCTTCGGTTTCCTCATTGGTAATGGTGTAGCCATGCTCCTGCAAAATGCCCAGCATAACCTCGCTGTCCACTAAATTCTTATCACAGCCAAGGGATACAAACAGAATTTTACTCATCAAACATCACCGCCGACTCTACGCAGTTGTGCATCAGCATGGCAATGGTCATGGGACCAACCCCGCCGGGTACCGGCGTAATGGCAGATGCAATAGGCTCCACGCTGTCAAAATCCACATCCCCACAAAGTTTGTTATTCTCATTGCGATGGATGCCTACATCAATGACTACCGCCCCCTCCTTCACATAGGAAGCATCTATCATCTTAGGCCGTCCGACCGCTGCAATTAATATATCCGCCCGCTTGCAGACTTCCTTTAAATTCTTTGTCTTAGAATGGGTTACGGTAACGGTGCCGTTTTCCCGCAAAAGCAGCATAGCCATAGGCTTTCCTACAATGTTGCTTCTGCCGATTACCACACATTCCTTCCCCTCGATTTCTACGCCGCTGCGTTTTAGTAACTGGATAATTCCCGCCGGAGTACAGGAGACAAACCCCTTTTGCCCAATGCTTAAAGCGCCTACGCTTTGGGGATGGAACCCGTCCACATCCTTTTTCGGAGAAATGGCCTCAATCACTTTTTTCTCATGGATATGCGCCGGAACAGGAAGCTGTACTAAAATTCCATGAATCCGCTCGTCTTTATTCAGCCTTTCAATCAAGGCAAGCAGTTCCTCTTCTGTCGTCTCCTCCGGAAGCTCGTAGCTTTCCGAGCGGATTCCGATGTAGGCGCACGCCTTTTTCTTATTCCCCACATACACCGATGACGCCGGATCGCTGCCTACCTGAATTACTGCCATGCCGATTTCTTTTCCGTTAGCCTTCAATTCAGCTACCTGTTCCCTTAATTCGTCCTTAATCTGCTGGCTGATTTTCTTCCCATCAATAATCTGTGCCATAACCATCCTCCTTATCATATAAAATATATTCCGCTAATAAGAACATGCTGTATTCCTGCAAAACCGCTCTGTCAGACAAGTCGGCAATCTGTCAGAACAAGCCGGCAATCCGTCAGAACAAGCCGACAATTTGTCCGTCCACCACGTCAATATTTTCAGCGGCAGGCACTTTCGGAAGCCCCGGCATCGTCATAATGGAGCCGGTAATGGCCACCACAAAGCCCGCCCCCGCATTGACATACATCTCCCTTACGGTTATGTCAAACCCGGAAGGCCTGCCAAGCTTAGTCTGGTCGTCCGACAAAGAATACTGCGTCTTTGCCATGCATACCGGCAGGCTGCCAAAACCAAGCGAGGTAATGGTATTCATCTGCCGTTTCGCCTCGGCTGTAAAGGTTACCCCGTCCGCCCCGTAAATTTTTGTGGCAATGGTCTTAATCTTATCCTCCAACGGTAGATCATCCTCATAAAGCAGCTTAAACCGGGGCGTTCCTTTATGAAACGCCTCCAGCACTTTTTCCGCCAGCTCCATGCCGCCTTCGCCGCCAGCCTCCCAGACTCTTGCGGGAGCAAAATCACAGCCCTTTGCCTTTACAAAATCCCGCACAAAGGAAAGCTCCGCCTCTGTGTCCGTAACAAACTGATTCAGGGTAACGACAACCGGCACTCCGTACTGCTGTAAATTCTCTATATGCTTTTCCAGATTGACAATACCGGACTTAAGGGCTTCTAAATTCTCTTTTCCCAAATCATTCTTTGCCACGCCGCCGTTATATTTCAACGCGCGAATCGTGGCTACCAGCACAATAGCGTCCGGTGCGATTCCCGCCTTGCGGCATTTGATGTCTAGGAATTTCTCCGCGCCCAAATCGGCTCCGAACCCGGCCTCCGTCACCACAATGTCCGAAAGTTTCATGGCAAGCTTCGTCGCGCGGACGGAATTGCAGCCATGAGCAATATTGGCAAAAGGACCGCCATGTACAAAGGCCGGAGTATGCTCTAATGTCTGGATTAAGTTCGGTTTCAAAGCGTCCTTAAGCAGGGCAGCCATAGCGCCCACAGCCTTTAAATCTGCGGCAGTTACCGGCTTTCCCTCCGTGGAATAGGCGACAATAATCTTTCCCAGCCTATCCTTTAAATCCTCCATATCTGTCGCAAGGCAGAGGATTGCCATAATCTCGGAGGCCACCGAAATGACAAAATGATCCTCCCGCACAAAGCCGTCCATCTTACTGCCAAGGCCCACTACCACATTCCGCAGCACCCGGTCATTCATATCCAGACACCGTTTCCACACAATCTGCCGGGTATCAATCTGCAGGTCGTTTCCCTGCTGGATATGGTTATCCAGCATAGCCGCTAACAGATTGTTGGCAGAGGTAATGGCATGAAAATCCCCTGTAAAATGAAGGTTTAAATCCTCCATGGGCACCACCTGGGAATATCCCCCTCCGGCAGCCCCTCCCTTAATGCCAAAGCAGGGGCCAAGAGACGGCTCCCGAAGGGCAATGGAAGCCTTCTTTCCCATTCTGCCAAAGGCCTGGCCCAAGCCGACTGTCACCGTAGTCTTTCCCTCCCCTGCCGGGGTAGGGTTAATTGCCGTCACCAACACCAGTTTTCCGTCCGGATTCTTCTCAATCCGCTCGATCAGTTCATCGGACAATTTTGCCTTATATTTTCCATAAAGCTCCAGTTCGTCCTCGGAAATATCCAGCTTTCCGGCAATCTCCCTGATATGTACAAGCTCTGCTTCCTGCGCGATTTCAATGTCTGTCTTCATATGCTCCTCCATATACTAAAAATATTCGTCAATATATTCTTCAAACTGTTCCTCACTCATCAATACCTGCCGCGGTTTGGTTCCCTCCTCCGGTCCAACCACCCCGGCTTCAAAAAGCTGGTCCATAATCCTGGCCGCCCGGTTAAAGCCAATCTTGAACATTCTCTGCAGCATGCCAATGGAGGCTTTATCCTTTTCTATAATAAATCTTCCGGCCTGGACAAAGTATTCATCCCGGTCCTCCTGTTCTCCGCCCCCTGCTATGGCGGCGCTGCCGCCGGAGACAGAGGCGGCAATCTGATCCGTCACCTCGTCACTGTATGTACTCTCGCCATTTTGCGCCTTTAAAAATTCCACCACATTAACCACTTCGTCATCGGATATATAAGCGCCCTGCACCCGGACCGGCTTCGGATACATGGTGGGATAGAATAGCATATCGCCGTTCCCCAAAAGCTTTTCCGCGCCGACACTGTCGATAATTGTTCTGGAATCCACTCCGGAGGATACGGACAAGGCGATTCGGGAAGGCACATTTGCCTTAATCAGGCCCGTTACCACATCTACGGAAGGCCGCTGGGTGGCAATGACTAAATGGATTCCTGCCGCTCTGGCAAGCTGGGCCAGCCGGACAATGGCCTCCTCCACTTCGGCCTTGGCAACCATCATCAGGTCCGCTAACTCATCCACAATAATCACAATCTGAGGCATCTTCTCTAACTTCTCCTCATCCGCCTTTCCGGTCTCTTCCACCTCTTTTACCCTGTCGTTATAGCCCTGTATATTCCGGACATTGCATTCGGAAAACATCTGATAACGCTTTGTCATCTCCGCTACCGCCCAGTTCAGGGCGCCCGCCGCTTTTTTCGGATCTGTCACCACAGGGGTTAATAGATGGGGTATTCCGTTATAGACCTTTAACTCCACCTGTTTGGGATCCACTAAAATAAGCTTGACCTCATCCGGGCGGGCCTTATATAAAATACTCATAATCAATGTGTTGGTACACACTGATTTACCGGAGCCGGTAGCCCCGGCAATGAGCAGATGAGGCATCTTGGCAATATCCTCTACCACTACATTACCCTCAATGTCCTTTCCCACTGCAAAGGCCAGCTTGGAGGGATGCTTAATGAATTTCTCCGTATCAATCAGTTCCCTGAATCCCACTCCGCTCCGCTTGCCGTTCGGAATCTCTATTCCCACAGCGGATTTGCCGGGAATAGGCGCCTCAATCCGGATGCTCTGGGCTGCCAAATTCATCATAATATCATCAGCAAGACCGGTAATCTTGCTTACTTTAACCCCCTGCTCCGGTACCATCTCATACCGGGTTACGGAAGGGCCACAGCTATAATTGGTCATCGTCACATTTACGCCAAAGCTTTTTAATACCTCCTGCAGTTTCAGGGCGTTCTGCCGGATTGTATCTTCCTTTGCCACCGCTTGGGACTTGCTCCTTTGCAGCAGCTCTAAAGGTGGAAACCGGTAATCCCCGGTACTGCTGCCCACCTCCCTGGCGTCCACATTCTTCACCGCCGGAGAAGTCTTATTTTCCAACTGCCCCGTCAAAGCGGCCTGGCCTGCCGCAGCCTGGCCGACGGTTCCTGTCTGTCTGACTTCCTTGTCAGCCACCAAATCCTGCGGTTTGGAATCGGCTGCCGCTGTTTTTTTCGTTCTGGCAGTCCGTTTCTTCTTCGCTTTTGTTTCTTCCCCGGATAGTCCGCCGCCTGCGCTTCCTTTGAAATCTTCCCCTGACAGGCTGCTGTCATATTGCATCGTAATCTCGTGGACTTCCTCTTTTTTTCTGGCTTTATCTGATGGGGACAGACTGGTATCCGTCTCCTCTGCCGGAATGGCAATCCGCTCTAAAACCGACGGTTTTTTCCTTCTCTCCGTAAATATCTCATCCCGGTCTCCCGGCGTATCCTCTGTCACAATCTCCCGGTTTGCCGAAGGCTTTCTTTTTCGGCGCTGCCGCTCCCTTTGGGGTTCCTCCTCCCATTCTTCTTCCTCGTCATCCTCTTCCTCCGGATCCCGCGCCGCCATTTCCCGGATAAAATCAATGACAGAAAATTCTGCAAACAATACCACGCAGACGATAATCGCTAAAATGATGATAATATAGGTGCCAATCGTGCCCACGCCGGTATGCAGAAGGTACGCAAGGGAGCCGCAGAGAACGCCTCCGCCAAGCTGCTCCTTAAAGCCCTCAGAAAACAATTCCGGAAAATTATATTCTCCGATACCTACCGTCATCTGGGCAATCATGCCAAAACAAAGCAACAGCCCGGAGCCAAACACCACCTTCTGAACCGCCCGTCTGCCATAATCGTTGACATGGAGAAAAAATGCCGCGAACATAACGGCCACAGGCAGCACATACTGAATCACGCCGAAAACGCCGAAGAAAAACTTGCTTACATAATTGATAATGCCGCAAAGTCCAAAATTCCCCAGTTCCACAATCAGCATAATTCCGCATATCAGCCACACCCGGATTTCCGCCGCATAGGAATTTTCCTGCAATTCTTCTTCCTTCTTAGTATCTCTCCCTTTGCCTTTTGAATTGGAACCCTTATTATTTGAAGTTTGTTTTTTACTCTGATTCTTACTACCAGCCAAGCTGATACCCTCCTATTCCGCCTGCCGCCAATAAATCCCACACAACGACAGATTGTATATTTGTGCACAATACACCACAATATGTATATACTACTATTTTTTTCCCAATTAATCAAGTGATAAAGACAACACAAACAAAAAAAGAGCCGTTCCTATTTCCCTTCTTCTTTTTCTGGCGTATCAAGATTGCACAATAATCAGAGCAATGCTATAATCTGTCCTATGAAGATTACAAAAGACTGGATAACAACAACACAAATGAAAAAAGGTTCCGTTATTGAAAAATCGTCGTATACAGTGGACGGGACAACCTATTCCATAGACGGTATGCATGTCGTATTAAAGCCCTCTGAACAGGAAAGGAAAGTGGCAGAAATTTTGAGCAAGAAGTACGGCAAGACAGTAGAGCTTGTTCCACAAATAATGTACCCACAAGGCATACAGACTCCTGACTACCTGATTGACGGCGAACGGTTTGACTTGAAATCACCAACTGGAAAAGGAAAAAATCTGCTTTACAATGTGGTGGCGAAAAAAAGAAAACAATCGTCAAATTTTATTTTTGATCTTACAAGTTGCCCGTTATCTTATAATGAAATTGAACGACAGATAAAAAATATTTATTATTCAAGGCATACAAGATTTGTTGATAAAATTGTATTAATAAAAAAGGAACAGATATTAAATGTCTATAAACGCTAAAAGAAAGGCCATCTTCCCGCCCGGTCAACCGATTCATAGAATCGGGACAAATGGGGGCAGGAAATGGCCTTTGCTTAATTATTATATACCACAATTTCACAAACAATGCAACAAATTTCCCAACATCTATTTCCGATTCCCCTTCTTCTTTTTCTGGCGTATCAGGTCGTAAAGACAGGAAAATGCATCCTGGATTCCTCCCACCTCATCAATCAGCCCCTCCTCCACGGCTTCCGGTCCCACCAAGACGCTGCCCACATCCTTAGCCAGCTCCTTGGTATTGAACATAATCCGCTTAAAATCCTTTTCGGAAATTCCGGAATGTTTGCATGTAAAAGAGATAATCCGGTCCTGCATTTTATCAATGTATTCATAATTGTGCTTTACGCCCAGAACCGTTCCGTTCATGCGTATGGGATGCACGACCATGGTGGCAGTTGGCACAATAAAGGAATGATCCCCGCATACGCTTAAGGGTACGCCGATAGAATGTCCTCCTCCCAACAGCAGCGTCACCACCGGAACGGAAAGGGAGGCAATCATCTCCGCAATGGCAAGCCCTGCCTCCACATCACCGCCTACAGTATTTAACAGTACCAGCAGACCGTCAATATTCTTATTTTCCTCCACCCTTGCCAATTCCGGCAGAATGTGTTCATATTTTGTGGCCTTGGCTCCCGGCGCTAAGCACTGGTGCCCCTCTATCTCTCCGATAATATTCAATAAATGAATCTTATAGCCATAGGAATTTCCCTGTAAATCCAACTGTCCGGTCTCTTCCATCTCTTCCCGTTGTTCCTGTTCCATATGCGGCTCACCTCCTGCAGACTCCTATCTTTGATTCCTGTCCGGTTCCTTTTCTTATACAACCTTTGGCCCCTGCCTTTTTTATTCCGGCTTTCTGTTATCCAATCCCTTTGTTGTGCCAGTCTTCTATTATAAAACTCTTTTGTTATCTCCAGTTTCTTTGTCCCGCCCTTTTATCTCCGGCCTTTTTGCGGCCACAGAAAAAAGAGGAAGACGCATCTTCCTCTTTAGTATTGCATAAATATTAATTTTTATCCTAAAGAAAGCGACATACCAGATACCCGACTAAAACGCCCACTAAAATTCCGCCTAACACCTGGGTTGGCGTGTGTCCCACATATTCCTTCAGGATAATCTTGGCCCATTCTCCTTTGTCGCTGTTTTGCAAAAGCTTTACAATCTCTTCATTCTTTAAGAACAGATTCAGGATAATGGACTGCTTTCCCGTCTCCATCCGCACATTCATGGCATCATACATCACAATGATTGCCAAAGCTGTGGCCATGGGAAATTCAAAACCGGTAATCCCTTTGCAGTAAGCTGTGGCATACATCAGCGCCACCACTGTGGAGGAATGGGAGCTTGGCATCCCGCCGCTGCCGATTAACCGCTCCGTCACAAATTCCTTTGTCATGGCAAAATGGATGATCGTCTTTAGAATCTGCGCTGTCAGCCAACCCATAATCGGTGCCATAAACATCTTGTTGTGCAACAAAACCTGCAAGGTTTCCATATCATTCTCCTTTACTTTCCCAATCCCTCAAAACGCTCTGCCTCCCTTACGGAACGCACTCCCGGCCTCTCTCAAATCCACCTTATTCCGCTGGCAAACATTCCCGGTCTCTCTCAAATCCGTCTTATCCCGCCGGGACGCACTCCCGGCCTCTCATTACATCTCAACTACTACCTCATTGGTCTGTGCCAATTCATCTGCCTTGATATAATTGTCGGGAAGTTCCTTTCCATTCAGGGTAACCTTTGTCACGCCGGATTCCCTGCCGTTATCGTTCTTCACAATAATATGAAGCTTCTTTCCCCGGAAATCCTTATCCATCGTAAACTCTTTCCAGTCAGAGGAAATGGACGGGCTGATGCGGAGTCCTTCAAAATCAGGACGAAGCCCTAAGATTCCCTCCACGCAGCCAACCATAACCGTGGATGCGGTTCCGGTCAGCCAGTGCACATGCGCCCGGCCCTCAAAAGGAGAATCAGAGCTTTCCGTAAACTGTCCATGGCAGTAAGGCTCTAGCTTCCTTATCTCCGCTTTATCGTTCATTGACGCCGGAGAACTCTCATTAAAATACTCAAACGCCCGGTTGCCATGTCCCATTAAGCTTTCCGCCAGGATAATCCACCCCTGTGGCTGGGAAAAGATTCCGCCGTTCTCTTTGGTTGATTTATTGAATAACAGCATCAACGCCCCGTCAAAAGCATGATTGACATAGGAAGGCGCCATCAAACGGACGCCATAAGGCGTATTCAATTCTCTGTGAACAGACTCCAACGCAAGCTCCGCCTGCTCTTTCGTTGCCAGGCCGGAAATCACGGACCATGACTGTGGATTTAACCACATATTGGCCTCCGGATGATGCTTAGAGCCAATCAGCTCGCCATCCTCCTTATATCCCCGGACAAAACGGTCCTCCTCCCAGCAGTATTTCTGTATGGTATCGCCTAATTCCTTCTGTACCTTATCCAAGTAAGCGATATATTCCGTATCGTTTTTCCGTTTAGCAAAATCGCGGAGAACAGTCATGGCATAGTAAAGCTGCATAGCCACAAAAGTAGACTCTCCCTGCTTGCCGAGACGGAGGCAGTCATTCCAGTCTGCGTGCAGTCCGGCAGGCATTCCATGCTGTCCCAGACGGTTCATGGAAAAATCAATGGCCCGTTTTAAATGCTCATACACCGTACCTTCGCCGCCATTGGCAAAGACAATCACCTCATCCATAAAATCCACATTGCCGGACTCTGCGATATACTTATAGACAGTCGGGAACAGCCAGAGGGCGTCGTCTGCCCGGTATGCCGGATGTCCGGTAGCCTTTACATAGGAAGGATCGTCCGGCGTGTCCTCATGGCCCGCATTATGGTCAAATTTAACCAGTGGCAGACCGCCGCCGTTATCCACCTGCGCAGAAAGCATAAAGCGGATTTTGTCCAGCGCCATCTCCGGATTCAGATGAATGATTCCCTGAATATCCTGTACGGTATCCCGGTAGCCGTAACCGTTCCGCAGTCCGCAGTAAGTAAAGGATGCGGCTCTTGACCAGATAAAGGTCATAAAGCACTGGTAGGCGTTCCATGTATTAATCATATTGTTGAAACTCTCGGAAGGCGTGTGTACCTGTAAATGAGATAACTGTCCATGCCAGTAATCAATCAGCTCCTTAAGCTCCGCCTCTGTTGCAGCCTCCACATTCTCATAGCCTGCAAGGATTTCATTGGCCTCATTGTTGGATTTCATTCCCAGCACAAAGGTAAACACCCGGCTCTCGCCCGGCTCTAATTCTATCTTGCTATGAAGGGCGCCGCAGCCGTTGGAATTATAATTTAATGTGTTGTCGCACTGTCCCTTTTCCACCGCCGTCGGATTGCCGTATCCATGATAATTGCCAAGAAAGCTTTCCTTATCCCCGTTATAGGACTCCACCTTCGCTCCGGCAAGACCGAAGAAACGGGAGGTGTTCTGGTTGCCGTCCACCTCGCTGTGGATATTCTCGTTAATCGTCTGGTAAATCTTATTGTTATCCTTAAAATAAGTGCGGGTGATAAACAGGGTATACTGCAGATTCACCTGATCCTGCTCATAGTTACAGTCATTGGTGAACTCACAGTAGCCAAAAGCAGACAGATTTCTCTTTTTATCTGAATGATTGGTAAGCTTTACCCTCCAGACCTCATAGGTCTTGTTAAGCGGCACATAATATAACACCTCTGATTTGATTCCCGCATACTCCGCCTGAATATTGGTGTAGCCGGTTCCATGATGACATTCGCTCTTATACACATCTAGCGGCTTTCCTACCGGCTGCCAGGAAGCAGACCAGTAATCCCCATTGTCATCATCCCTTAAATATACATATCTTCCCGGCTGGTCGAACTGGTTAAAAATATAACGGATAATTCTCCCATTGGCGCCGCTCTTCTCAAAACTGTACCCCCCGGCATTGTTTGAGATAATCGCACCGTATGCCGGTGATCCTAAGTAGTTTGCCCATGGTGCGGGCGTGTCCGGCCGGGTAATCACATATTCTTTTGCTGCCTCATCAAAATAACCAAATTGCATACGATTCTCCTTTCATAACCCTTTTCATTGCGGAACCCATCCAATGTATATGAACGGTATATAGCTGAACCATACCAACCGTAGGACGGTTCCGCATATTTTATTATTCCTCAACTGCGTCCTTCAGGCTCAGGCTGATCTTGCCCATGCGGTCAATCTCAAGCACCTTTACCTTCACGGTATCGCCGATGTTCACCACATCCTCTACCTTTGCAACCCGCTCCTTGGAGAGCTTGGAAATGTGAATCAGACCGTCCTTATTGGGCGCTAATTCTACAAATGCGCCAAAGTTCATAATGCGGACTACCTTGCCCTCGTAGATACGGCCAACCTCAATCGGGTCTACAATGGCATGAATCAGCTTGAGCGCTTTGTCAATGCCTTCCTGATCGATGCCGCATACATCAACCGTTCCGTCGTCATCAATATCAATCTTAACGCCGGTCTCCTCGATAATGCCGTTGATTGTCTTGCCGCGCTGGCCGATAATCTCGCCAATCTTTTCCGGATCTACCTTTAACTGGCATATCTTCGGAGCCAGTGCGCTGACATTAGGCCTTGGCGCTGAAATCGCCTTGGACATAACTTCTTCCATAATGTACATTCTGGCCTCTCTGGTGCGGCGAATTGCTTCCTCCACTATCGGCCTTGTCAGACCATGAATCTTGATATCCATCTGGATTGCAGTGATACCGTCCTTCGTTCCGGTTACCTTGAAGTCCATATCTCCAAAGAAGTCCTCCAAGCCCTGAATATCTGTAAGGACAATGTAATCATCATCTGTCTCTCCCGTTACGAGACCACAGGAAATACCGGCTACCATCTTCTTAATAGGAACACCGGCTGCCATTAAGGACATACAGGAAGCACAGGTAGAAGCCATGGAAGTGGAACCGTTGGACTCAAAGGTCTCAGATACGGTACGGATTGCATACGGAAATTCCTCTTCTGAAGGAAGTACCGGCAAAAGTGCCCGCTCTGCCAAAGCGCCATGTCCAATCTCCCGGCGTCCCGGTCCTCTGGAAGGCTTGGTCTCGCCGACAGAGTAAGACGGGAAATTGTACTGATGCATGTAACGCTTGCTGGTCTCTAACAGGTTAAGCCCGTCAATCCTCTGCGCCTCTGAAAGAGGAGCCAATGTCGTTACATTACAAATCTGTGTCTGTCCTCTGGTAAACATGGCGGAACCATGTACTCTCGGAATAATATCTACCTCTGCCGCTAACGGACGGATCTGGGAAATGGCCCGGCCGTCTGGTCTCTTGTGGTCTACTAAGATCATCTTGCGGACGGTCTTTTTCTGATACTGGTATACCGCCTCGTCTAATACATTCAACCAATCTTCATTGTCAGCGAAAGCCTCCTGTAAACGCTCGGTGATCTGACGGATATTCTCTTCTCTTACCTGTTTTTCATCCGTAAATACCGCTTTTTCCATCTCTTCCGGCGGAACCAATCTCTTCATCTCGGCAAAAAGCTCCTCCGGCACGGCGCAGCTTGTATAAGAATGTTTGGGCTTGCCGCACTCTGCCACAATCTGGTTGATAAAAGCGATTACCTTCTGGTTCAGTTCATGGGCTGCATAGATCGCCTCGATCATCTTATCCTCCGGAACCTCATTGGCGCCGGCCTCAATCATAATCACTTTCTGGGCAGTAGAAGCTACCGTCAATTTCAAGTCGGACACCGCATTCTGAGCCTCATTTGGATTAAATACAAACTGACCGTCAATCAGTCCCACCTGGGTTGTTGCGCATGGTCCGTCAAAAGGAATGTCGGAAATTGCCGTTGCAATGGCGGAGCCAAGCATGGCGGTAAGCTCCGGTGAGCACTCCGGATCCACAGACATAACCAGATTGTTAAGTGTTACATCATTGCGGTAATCCTTCGGGAATAAAGGACGCATGGGACGGTCAATTACACGCGAGGTCAGAATCGCATTCTCACTGGCCTTTCCCTCTCTCTTGTTAAATCCTCCCGGAATCTTACCAACGGAGTAAAGCTTTTCCTCATATTCCACACTTAACGGGAAAAAGTCAATTCCCTCCCTCGGCTTGTCTGACGCTGTCGCCGTAGACAACACAACCGTATCTCCATAGTGCATAAATGCCGCGCCGTTGGCCTGGGCTGCCACCCGTCCAATCTCCACGCGAAGCGGTCTGCCCGCAAGTTCCATTTCATAAGTCTTGTACATAGTCTGTTCTCCTTTAATTATATTTTGGGTAAGGCACCGAAACAACTGACCTGACGGCAGCGCCAGTCTGCCGCCACGTCAGAAGTCCCGGTTTCGCCTTATCACAATCTCTATAAGTATACCATAGACCGGTCTGTTTGAAAAGAAAAAAATAACAGACAGACCATGTTCTTCCAAACACAATCTGTCTGTTTATCTTGCTTATTTACCCTGTCAGCCTGCTATCCCGGCATTACTTCTTTCCGGCTTTTTTGCGCCGTAAGCCGTAAGCTGTGCCTGCACCCGCAAGGGATAAGGAGAATAAGATTCCAGCCAGAGCAATCGGAGCAGAGTCACCGGTCTTCTTGCTGTCCGTCTTAGTTGCGGTCTTGGTGTCGGTCTCCTCATCTGACTTCTTATCGTTCATAACAATGATATGATCGGATACCAATGTCTCCTTTCCTTTCTTGTTTATGGTGTATATATTGCCGTACTTATCAATGTAGAAACGGATATCCTTTGCCTTTTCATACCCCTTAGGCGCTTTTGTCTCCCGCAGGATATAGATAAACTTCTCCGTATCCGTGCTTGCCTTTACCTTCTCTCCCGGTATCTGTTCAGCCTTTTTCTTAGTCTTCCATGAATATACGGTATCTCCGGAAGTCTCATCGATAATGGCAAGTTTCGCCTTGGAAAGATACTTATCCTTGCCGTCTATCTTCTTCGCCACCTTAAGGTCGATTGCGCCATCCTTGATTACCAAAGTATTGTCGCTGACCATAGTCCCGTTCACATACACATTACCAGCTTCGTCAAGAGTAAATATAATGCTGTCAGCATAAGCATATCCAGCCGGCGCCCCTATCTCCGTCAGAATATAGTGGACATTCCGTTTAAATGTATCTAACTTAATCAGCGTCTTCGTATTCGTACTTACAAAACTGATTGGCACAAATGTCGGATCCTCCTCAGAAGTAATGATAATGGTTGAACCTGCCAGTTCTTCTCCGCCAAAGTTCTGCTTACTAATCATCAGGGAATCCTTTTCATCATACACATTCAGAGTATAATTCTCAGCCTGGGTATAAGCGCCGTCTGCTCCCTTCATCCAGATAGAACCATCCCGGTCAATCGCAAATTCGATGTCCGGCGCCAATGCATATCCTTCCGGTGCCTCTTTTTCTGTCAAAATGAATTCCTTCCGGCCTTCGCTCGTTCCCGCCTTCAATGCTGTATTGGGAACTGCCACCGCCTGCTCGCCTGATGTAAATGTATATACTTCTTTCTTGGTATCTTTATCCAATATTGCAAATTTAGCTCCGGCAAGCGTGGTATTTGTACCCTTAATGAATTTCTGGATATATAACTCCAATGGCTTATCCTTCATGGTTACCGTAGAATCGGTTACCAGTTCAAAGATGTCGCCGTTTTTCACATACACATTACCATTTTCATCAATTTTAAAGGTAATGCTTTCTGCACATGCATAGCCGTCCGGCGCCGTGGTTTCGGTCAGTACATATTCCACATTCTGCTGCAATGCGCTCTGCGGAATATTTCTCGGATGTTCACTACTTACCCACGGTTTACTCCAGTTAGAGTTGGCAAATTCTGTATCTTGCTCGGAAGTAATCTGGAGAGTAGCGCCTGGAAGCGTCTTGCCTCCCATGTCCTCCTTGTTAATCAGTACGCCGATTTCATAGTCCACCATGGTAACTGTGCAGTCCTTAACCACTTCTCCATCTTGCTTAATGGTACCGTCTGGTTCAATTGTTATTGTAATATCATCACTGTAGCCATATTCATCAGAAGGCGTCTTTGTTTCCCGTAATATATATGTCTGCCCGCCGGTTAATAATCCGTAATCAACCTGATGCAAATCTTTGTCGCTTTCCCACTCGTCAATCACCTTAGTTTTAGTTTCATCTAAAAGCTGCAAAGTAGCTCCGGGTAAAGCGTTGCCATTCTCATCTACCTTATTAATTTTCAGTTCCAACGGCGCATCTTTAAGCTTTAACCAGTTCTTCTTCGTACCAGTCGTAGAATAAGAAGTCAACTCATAATTTCCCTGATATTCATTCATTCCGGTAACTGTGATAGAACCATCCGTTTTAATTTCAAATTTAACCTCCGTAGTTACCGCATAGCCTTTTGGCGCAACGGTTTCGACCAGCGTATAGCTAGCACCCGTTTTCAGGTTACTGCCGCAATCATGAGGAATTACAGTAGAGGTCCACTTGTCAACCACATTACCGTATTGGTCACGGATTTCCATCTCTGCTCCAAATAATTCCTTTCCACCCAGGTCACACTTGCTAAAATGCAGTTCCAGTTTGTCGTCATACATCCAGAGTTCAACCTGATTCAAAAGCCTTGCATGATCTGAGCCGTTTACCAGCTGTATCTGCCCGCTGGAAGTATACAGAAATTGCACTGGCTCCGCATATACATAGCCTGCTGGTGCTGTTACCTCTCTAAACACATAACGTTTGCCTGCTGTAAAACCGGTGATATTCTTAGCCTGATCGCCGGAATCCCACTCCACTGGCTTAAAGCTGTCACTGGGATCCAATGCCTCCACACGAAGACGAGCTCCTTCGATACTGGAACCATCCCGATTCTTTTTCATAAATCGGATACCCGGCTGCTCATCCACCATTTCTATCACATTACCGTCTAACGTCTTACCGTTAACATCCACAATAGTACCGTCATCCTTTATGGTAAATAGAATGGAAGAAGCTACTGCAAATCCATCAGGCGCTTTTAATTCCACCAGACGATATGTCGTGTTCGTATGCAGATGTTTATCACTTACAAGAGAACCTTCATTTATTTCATATTCTCCTGTATCGCTTGTAGCTCCTGAATTCGTCCATATCTGGTCCCCCTGTTTGCCATTTTCGTACTCATAGACTGCCAAAATAGCGCCTTCAATAAGAGTACTATTGGTATCTACTTTTCGGATCGTGATTGAAAGCGGCTTATTTGTTAATTGAATCGTATTATTATTATCTACCGTCGCTGTTGTGGAACTGGTCGACGAATTTCCACTTTCATCTATCAAAACTACCTGACCCTTTTCAGTAAACTTAAATGGAACTCTTGCCACCTTCGCATAACCAGCAGGCGCTGTCGTCTCTACCAAATAATAGACGGTTTCTGTTGTCATTTTTTTAAGGTCATTTCCATTAATTTCTTTTGCTGTCGAATCAGAAGTCCATTCGTCAACAATTACACTTCCATCTGCTGCTTCAATCTGAAGCTTTGCGCCCGCTAATGGAGTACCCGGTGTATCATCTGACACCTTCAGGATTTTCAAGCCCAACGCTTCATCTTTCATGGTAATCTTATAATTTGTAGCATCAATGCTGTCTGAAGGGCTAGTATCAGGGATGATTTCACCCTTATCATTAATGCTGAATTTAATAACCTCTGCATAGGCATAGCCATTCGGTGCACCCGTTTCTCTTAATACAAATTTTCCATGCCCTAACTCATCCAAACGGAAGGATTGTGCTGTGTTGTCGGAAACCCAATTTTCCACCAGTGTTTCCTTATTGGTAGCCGGATCCACCTTATAGATTGCAAGTTTTGCACCCTGAACCTCAGTAGTACCGGTAATATCCGTCTTACTGATTGTCAGTTCCTGCATCTCATTATACACACGAAGGTCGTATGTCTTCTTTGCACTGGTACCGGTTGTCGTTTTCCTTTCAATGGAGTCGATATTATCATCAGATGTCAAAGAATCAAATGTCACATAAGCCTGACTGCTTGACACCGTCTCTAATTTAGGAATAAATGTCCATTCCTTTGTGGCATGTGACTTATAACCAAATGCCTGTTGAATTTCCGTAAGTTTATATGTTTTGTTAGCAATTAATTTAATATCGTCCGTTCCGGCACCAAAACTATTTAAGGCAGACATATCATTAAATACCCAGCAAACCTTCGGTGTTGCTCCCGTTGTCCACGTCCATGAGGTTTTAGGCATGCCACCCGTGTCAGAATCTGTACATTCTAAGTTAAACTGTACTCCCACAATCTCTTTAGTTCCAAGTGTTTTTTCCTGCTTGCTGATTACAAAGTTTCCCGGAGAGGCAGCCATATTATATAATTTCATCACGTCTTTAATTTTGCCATTTTCCGGAGTATGGCTGTCCAGATAAATATCCTTGCCTTCTCTATTTGCACTTGTAATTTTAATATTTCCGTTTTTCTCTATCTGAAACTCAAAAGGCTCCATCTTGTCGTAGACAATATCGCCTGTTCCCGTTGGCACAATGGTCTCTTCCACTACATATGTCGTACCACATTTAAGCTTTACACCAGAACTCCCAGGAATTACCCATGGGGCGTCATCATCTCCAGTTGATGTCCATTGGGAAAGTACAGTAGTAGTGCCTTTTTCCTTCAATGTAAATGTTGCGCCTGCCAGTGGATTCCCGGTTGAAATATCATACTTATATATATAGATTTCCAATGGCTTATCCTGCATAATAATCGTATTCTTATCTGCAGGTTCTCCATTAACCAGCACTTCACCATCCTTTGTAATGGTAAAGGCAATTTCTTCACTGTATGCATATCCATCCGGCGCAGCAGTTTCCACCAGAACATAATCTCCCGGCGCAATCTGGTCTTTCGATGGATCTGCAGTCAAACGTACCTTCAAATTTTTAGATGTATTACCTGATTCCCAACTTAACACCGGTGTTGTCCGAGTTGTATCATCTTTCTCATAAATTGCAAGTAATGCACCCGGAACCTCATTGCTGCCGCCAATAGCCTGCTTGCTGACATACATATCCGTCTCTTTTTCCGTATCCACCATGGTTACAACATTCTCTGTGGAATCGATATAGGTTTGATAATCACCCTCACCTTTAATACTACCTTCTGGAGTAACCGTAAATATAATGTCTTTTGCCTTCTCATATCCCGCCGGGGCAGTTTTCTCCCGCAGAATATAGGTTCCTGCAGCAAGCCCCTTTATTTCTACTTCTTTTCCGTCTGTTGTTATGGTCTGAATAACTGTTTCTGTGCTGCCATCCTGTTTTATCAATTCCAGAACTGCGCCAGACAGCGGAGCTCCACTTACTATAGAGCCTGCCTTTTTGGCAATCTTTATGGAGACCTGATCATCTACCATAACAAGCTCATTGTTAGCACCTAGCGGTTCAGAAGTTCCGGAAACATCAGTCACATTTCCTTTCTCATCCACCGTAAAGGTAATATCTGCCGCTTTTTTATAACCGGCCGGTGTCTTGGTCTCAACTAATTTGTAGTTTCCCGCCTGAATCTCCATCGCATCCTTATTAGGAGTTTCAGTAGCTGGTACTACGGTAATAGAGGTAGTCGTCTTTCCTGTCGTAAAGGTCAGGGCAGGCGTGGCCTCATAACTGCCTGCAGTTTCCTTATACAAGGATAATTCTGCTCCGGGCAGATAAGTAAGGTCTGAAGTACCGTTTCCTAATTGAGTTTTCTTTCCGATATTGAAATATCCCTCCGTGCGAACCTCATTTTCAATATAGGCAACATTGCCTGTCAGATCAAGGGGTTCTACACCTGCCGGTAATGTTTTCGGCAAAGTTTTATTGTCATGCCCCGGAAGAATGAACCAGAACACCTTATTCTTCTGGTCCTCTTTTAATTTATATCCTGCCGGCGGTGCTACTTCCTGAATCGCATATATATGATCCTTAATCAAGCCTGTGATAACGTTCTCCACGTTATCCTTTGTTTTCAATGTCTTTTTTCCGTCATACCCCGAAATATTATCTGCTGATGTGGCTTCCCGATAGCCTCCCTTGCCATCCTCTACCATCATCCAAACTTCAAATATAGCTCCCTCCAGCCTATTGGTAAGCGACTGGTTATATTTCCAAAGGGTAATACTGCCAACTTCAGAGGTAATCTCCGCACCGCTTTTAAACACTGATCCCTGTAACTGTGTCGTGCTTTGAGATTTGTCCCCGTAGTCTCCTGATAAAGTGACTGTATTGCTGGTATCGCTCGTATTTAAGTCCGTACCAACAGGCAGGTTAATCTCTGCACTATATTTTATAATCAGATGCGTGCTATCCGGAACCTCTAACACAAGCTTATTCGTTTTAACATCATATGTTACGGTATACTGATCCGTTCCTAAAGGCGTAACGCCATCTCCCTGATACACAACAAGACTGGATGGAACTAATGACAAAGCATTTCCCATTACATCTGTCACTGTTAAGGTGTCCTCCGTGGGAATCAGGTCCATTCCCTCTTTGTTGATATCAATAGTATACTCTACATAGGGATCTGTAGTCTTATCATATTTATATGTCTTATAGACCAAATCTCCAATGGGCTTTACATATCCCTCAGCGGAAGAACTTCCTAAGATATCCGTCTTACCCGGTTCTGTTACAGTAGCAGAGTTGATAACGCTTGAATTCTGGTGAGCCAGAGCATCCTTGGGATCGGAATATCCTGTTCTATAGTAAATATATAGATCGGTCATCCAAGAAGGCAATTTATCCAATGCATCCTTTGTAATCGTTATTGTAAATGTTCCATTAGTTCCTTGAGCTACTGTAATGCCGTCCGGGTTTTCCGGTAAATTATCATAGGAGTCATATCCGTTTACCGTCGCGCGCAAACTGCCGTCAACATACTGCATTCCTTCGGGAAGCGTATCTGTGATAACAAGTCCGTTTGTATAATCATCTTTCTTAGAAACCTTAAGCGTTAAGGACCACTTTACCTCCCCAGGTCCGGCAACAGGCAGAGCATTCCAATCCTGTCCCTTTGTAAGAATACTGTCTTTATGATAGTGGTAATCTGCTGAAGCAGACTGTTTGATATCATTGTCGCCATCCTTTACCGTTATTTCTGCACTGTTAGTATAAGTGTAATCTGATAATGTCGAGGTAATATTGTCACACTCTGTCTCATATTCGATCACAATTTTTATCTCGCCGCTTCCGGAATTAGTCACATCCCCAAAATCAACTGAGAATCCATCCTTACTGCCATTGTATGATACACTGTAAGTTCCGCTAGCCCCTGTAACCGTAACAGAATTATCTACCATCTTATGCCCCGAATAAACCTTATCCGTGTAGACTAATCCATGTAATGTAGTATTAGCAGGTACGGTAATCTCAGATTTCCATTTAAGTTTATAAGGTGCTTCTGACTTTTCTTCCAAAGCACCTGAACTCGTAGTACATGTTTTCGTCAATAAATTCTGTTTTCCAATACCTACCCGTGCCTCTGTCTCATAAATATTGCCATCTACTGTCACCTGAGCCTTATTAGTAGCAAAGGATTCTGTCAGGCTGCTCTTATAATCAGAATCTACCTTTGTTGTATATTGAATCTCATACCTGGCAATCTTGTCAGTAGAAGGAGAATTGGTAATTTCAAGTCCATTTAACAAATCCTGAAGCGTCTTACCTGTTATTGCCGTTCCACTCCAGTCATTTTCTTTATACCATTTTATCGTTAACTCTGCTCCGGTATCTGCGTCTTCAATGTATTGTCCTAATATATCCTTTATTGTAGCACCGTTCAGAGTTAAATCCCTGCCATCCACTGTGATAGTCCAGGTAATTGTTCCTTCTTCTTTATCATACCACCCGCTCTTATTAATGGCAGGTTTGGAAACACTGGCGTCCGCCTGTGGAGGATAGTACGGATTCTGCGTCTGCTTGTTCCCCTTGCTGTCCTCGTAGGTATACTCCAGATGATTATGAATGTCATCGCTATCTGTTTTTGTTGCATAGGCATCCTTTTTAATCTTCATCTTGTACGTAACTGTAACGGTATCGCCATCTTTCATGGAATCAATAGAATAATGGAATTTACCGTTCGTGTCTTTTGTTATGGTTCCCTTACCGGCCGGGCTAATTGTCGGACCTTCATATAGTTCAAGAGCATCGCCAAATATATCATCTAATTCAATATCCTTATTTTCCCCTGTGGACTTAATGGTAAATGTAAACGTCTGAATCGTATAATTTCCATCTGTATCCTTTTCCTTGCCGCCAGCCTGTTTTGACACATCCAGACGACTCTGCCCCGGATCCCGCGGATTCACGGTTACAGTAACCTGTTTGGGTCCTACTGAAACCCGCCCCTTTTTGTCGTCGTCAACTTTATCTTCACCTAAGTCAATCACGCCTTCTAATTCCACGTGACCAACTATATTACTCTGTGCCAATTCCGTTGGATCGTCAATCTGTACATACAATTTGCCGTCTTTTACCCAATAGGTACCTACAACTCTTCCGCCATCCTTTACATTTCCCCGTTCTACATCGCCAATCTCTACGCCCTGCGCATTCAAATCATACACATAAACATCAGACGGATCTCTCTGATCGGCGCTGTTATCTATCCGAAAGTGAACGTCTACTACAATCTGATCTCCATCTGTAACAGTACCCCCATCTTTCAGTTCCTGTCCATTTACTTCAAAAGTAGCGCTTTCTACATTCAAAGGAAGATTGGTATTACCTGCCTTGCTGACCTCCGGCTTTGCGCTGCTGCCAACCTTCTCTCCGCTCTTTCCTGAAGTTTTCTTAACGGCTGCACTTGTCTTGGAAGAAGATGATGTATTCGCCTCCGTCGTACTGCCCGCAACTTCCCCATTCGCTGCGATCTCTGTAGTAGAAGCCTCGGTAATGGTCTCTGTCGTCTCTTCCATATCCGCTGCTGTGGTACCCTGTACCGTCACAGCCTCTGTTGTAGAATCTGCCGTCTCGGTAACGGTCTCCGTCGTCTCAGAAGACGTCACAGCTTCTGTCGCCGTCACCTCCGACGTTACTGCCTCTGTCGTTGTCTCCTCACTTTTTTCATCTTCCGTCGGGCGTGTCTCTGACGAAGCCCGCTCCGGCTCACCAATGGCAATATCCGCCCAGTTCAAGTTAGTTGGCAGTAAGGTAAACAGCATAACAGCTACCAAGCCTAAAGCCAGCCAACGGTTCTTCTTCATCCATCTCCACATAACGCATTCCTCCCTAATACACTCTCATACTTACCTATGTATTCTCCATAATAATTTCATATACCGTAAATTAACATAATTATATTTTATTCTACTATAACTTTCATAATATTTCAACAAAAATCTTTGAAAATACTTAACTTTTTGAGCAGTTAACTTTTCCCAGATTTAAAATTTAAGTTTACATAAAATTTCTTTTCTCTTCCCTTGATTATCAATCCCTGTTATCCGATTCCCGGCCAATAAAAAAGCTTCGTACAAATGGATTCCATCTGCACAAAGCTTTCTCACATTCTGCCCTAATATTATTTTCTTAAGCCTAAGCTCTCAATCAAGGTTCTGTAACGCTCGATATCCACCTTTTTAAGATATGCCAGCATATTTCTTCTCTGACCTACTAACTTCAGAAGTCCCCGTCTGGAATGATGATCCTTGGGGTGGTTCTCAAAATGATTCTGTAAATCCAGAATTCTTGCGGTCAACAGTGCAATCTGCACCTCCGGTGAACCGGTGTCGTTGGCGCCGCGGCCATACTTCTCAATAATCTCTTTCTTCTGCTGTGCTGTTACCATAACAACATCCTCCTTTATTCTAAAATGCCGGTTACCCAGACAAAGGCCGGAGTGTCCGTAAGCTGAGTAACGGTTAATTACTGGGGTATCATAGCACAAAACCGCCCCTTTGTAAATATAAAGTTGAAAAAATCTCCCCCCTATGCTATGATAATCCTGATTTTTACAGGATTTTAAGGAGGCAGACATGGCAGGATCTACAATTGGAACCATATTCAGAATTACAACCTGGGGGGAGTCCCACGGAAAGGCAATCGGCGTGGTCTTAGACGGCTGCCCGGCAGGTCTTTCTTTATCCGAGGAGGACATCCAGCCCTTTTTAAACCGCAGAAAGCCGGGACAATCCATCTACTCCACTCCCCGGAAGGAAGATGACGCGGTAGAGATACTCTCCGGTACCTTTGAGGGCAGGACAACCGGAACCCCGATTTCCATGATTGTCTATAATAAGAGCCAGCACTCCGCGGATTACAGCGAGATTGCCTCCTATTACCGTCCGGGCCATGCAGACTATACCTTTGACGCCAAATACGGTTTCCGGGATTACCGGGGCGGGGGGCGTTCCTCCGGCAGGGAAACCACAGCAAGGGTTGCCGCAGGAGCCGTAGCCGTGAAGATATTGAACCAGCTCGGCATTACCTTTACCACCTTTACCCGCTCGATTGGGGACATTGAGATTGACGAGGCCCGCTTTGACCGGAAAGAGATTTTTCACAACAAGCTGTATATGCCGGACGCCGAGGCTGCCGCCAAGGCCGGGGAATATATTGTTGAGATGACGAAGGCTCACGACTCTGTGGGGGGATGCGTGGAGGCAAGAATTAACGGCGTTCCCGCCGGACTTGGGGACACAGTCTTTGAAAAACTAGTCGCCAATTTAGCGAAAGCTGTCATGTCCATTGGCGCCGTGAAATGCGTGGAGATTGGCGACGGCGCTAAAGTATCCCGCATGACTGGTTCCGAGGACAATGACGGATTTATGTTTGACGAGCAGGGAACCCTTTTAAAGACCTCCAACCATGCCGGCGGCATTTTGGGTGGCTTAAGCGACGGATCGGAAATCCGCCTCCGGGCCTCCTTTAAGGCAACCCCCTCCATATTGAAAAACCAACGCACGGTAAATAAAGACAATGAGAACATAGAGATTTCCATTAAGGGACGCCACGATCCGGTTATTGTGCCGAGAGCCGTGGTTGTCGTAGAAACCATGGCAGCCATCACCCTGTTAGACGCTTTACTGTTGAATATGACGGCCACCATGCAAGGAATCGAGCAGTTTTACAAAAAATAGATTCCTATCCTTGTTAACGGATCAGAATGATATCATAATAATTTATTCCGTCCTGTTCATAGACTCCAAGACCGACCTGGGATAAGCTTTCTGTCAGCACCCGGTTCATATTGGAGTCTTTTTTCATATCTTGTATCAGCCTGTCAACGCCATAATCCGGCAGCCCGCCATAGGAAAATTCATAACCGCCGCTGCACCGGACGCCTCTGGTTGCCAGCAGGCTTTCCATCGTCTGAGGGCTTTCCCCGTACCCTTGCGTGAGGCTTGCCGCCCGGAGCATGGCGCAGGACTGCGCCTTGAAATTTATTTCCAGAGGCGGATTTCCCTCTTGCGCCCGCAGGGTATTGATATATTCTAACACCGGATACATCAATGTTGCATTCTCGTCAATGGTTCCGTCGGAATTGAATACATATGTCGTTCCATCAATAGGAAGAACGGTATCGCTTACTCTGGT
Source organism: uncultured Lachnospiraceae bacterium (assembly GCA_947629565.1). Taxonomy (GTDB): domain Bacteria; phylum Bacillota; class Clostridia; order Lachnospirales; family Lachnospiraceae; genus CAG-590. The sequence goes on along the minus strand of CANREG010000010.1, from coordinate 13,849 downwards.
TCCATCCGGATTCAGATAATAACGGTACCCGTCAAGCTCCAAAAAACCGGTCATAACCATGCCCTTATCACCGGCATAGTACCAGTTATCCTCACTCTTAAACCAACCGGCGGCAGGCTCCGCCTTCTCGTCATAATAATATTTTACGCCGTCTATCTCCACAAATCCGGTAAGGATTCTTCCCTCCTCATCTGTCATATAGACGGCTTTCTTTGTATCAATGCGCCCTACCTGAACCACGCCGTTTTTATCTGCGTAGTAATAAGACGTGGCGTCGCCCTCCTGCACCTTGAATTTTCCGGTAACCAACATGCCGTCTTCATCAAAATAATACCGGTTTCCTTCAATATCGGTAAAGCCTGTGGCATATTCCCCATCTTCCTTTTCATACTGGCGTCCCGAGGGCTGTTCCACCCAGTCCGCTAACGCCGGCTGTTTACAGCACATTACGCCTCCCGCAAATATCAACGCGAGAAGTAAAATCCCCTTTTTCCGGAGAACCAATACCAGTATGCCCAGCAAAAGAATGAGAACCGGTATGACCGCAATGGTGAAAATCTTTATCAAACCCTGTCTCGTGTTCGGATAAAGGGCAACCTGATTTCCCACATCCTTTCCTTCAATCCACACGCCGGGGTTGGCCCCGGTAAGCTTGCTCATAATTTCTATAAAAAATCTCCTATTGCCTCCCTGGGATTCTGCATCGGCCTCCTCGTTGAAAAAGATATTTGATGTCAACAGGAACAAGGCTCCCTCCTTCGGGTTGACCGCGCAGGACGCCACGCTGAACGGTCCGGCAATATCTTCCTGCGACTTTACCGTAACCTGGTCACTATCAAAATTGCTGACCTTGGAAAACGCCTGCGTACCGGTCGTTAAAATATCCGCAGACACATAGCCGTTGGCCTTGCCGTTTTTTTTGATTCCTTTACTGGTCATTGTAAGCACGGTAAGCTTATCCTTAATCGCATCCTTTGTATAATCCGTATCTTCCATCTTGGGCATCAGATAATACGGGGTATCTTCAATATATCTTCCGGTCTCCTGTTCTACAACGACGCCGGACACCACTTCTAAGCCATACTCCTTCAAAAAAGCATAGAAGTTATCCAAATCCTCATTGAGCGGGTCTAACGTCACAAACAGATTTCCCCCTGTCTTCAAATAATCCTTTAAAACCTTTATCTCGTGATCCGTATAATCATTCTGCGGAGCGTTAATCAAAACCGCCCGGCAGTCATCCGGGATAATGGTTTCAATCGAGGTTACTGCCGATACCAAATCCACTTCCTCTGTCTCATAATTATTCAAATTCAGCAGATTTTGAAATTCACTGTTCAGCGTCTCCTCCCCATGTCCTGTCAGTACGCACAGTTTCTCCGCATCCTCCGTGTTATTGGCATACACAATGGCGCGGGTCAACTGTTCTTCAATCTTTAACATCCTATCGTAAGAATACGCCGACGTCTGCGTGGTGACAATATAATCATCTGCGTTGAGATAAATGGATTTCTCCCCGCACTTTACCAAAAGGCTTCCCTCCTTCACGGCGCCGACATAACTCAAATACTGGTGATAAAAGGAAATATCATTTTCCACATCTACATATTCTACCGTAATATTGTCATTTAACTCCTGATACACTTTTAACAGCTCATGATAGGTTGCGTTTGCCCGGCTTCGCAATCCCATATAATATATTTCCGTAGGCTGGTCAATCTCTGCCACGGCTTTTTTCGTCTCATCAGAAAGGGTAAGCAGCCTCTCCGCCGTAAAATCATACACCTTTGTGTGCAGCAGACACACAGCGCTAAGCGCTAATGTCACTGCCACAGCCGCCGCCATGCATCCGGCAATTTTCTCTCTGCTTTGCCGCCTGCTCTCTAAAACCAACAGCGTCAGGATAAAAAAGCAGACTGCTAATAAAAGCAGATAGAGTACGTCGCCGCTCCTCACAATGCCGGAAATCATATCGTTATATTTATTCAATACAGATACCTCATGGAACAGGTTATAAAGCCTGTCATGATTTCCGATTACGCTTTCCACAACGCGGCCTATCAGAATCAGCACATACACGGCATAGGTCAGGACGGCCGCTAACACGGTATTGGTGGTTAGCGAAGAAATGAACATTCCAATGGATAACAATACCAAAATCATCAGTATAACCCCAATGTAGGCGGCAGCAACAAAACGCACGCTCATCTCGCCATGCATTGCAATCACTATGGGATAGACTACGCTTAACAGCACAGGCAGCAGAACATACATTAAAGTTGCCAGGTATTTACCGGCCAATATGGACAGGGTGGATACCGGAGCGGTAAACAATAGCTGATCCGTCTTATTCCTTCGCTCCTGGGACAACAGCCGCATGGTACAAAGAGGAATCACGGCAACGAGCACATAAAAGCTACGGGACAGCACATAATAGCCGAACTGTGTGCTATAAGTGGTAAGACAGCTTGCCGCAAAGAAAATTCCTGTTATCAAAAAAAACATGCCGTAATACACATAAGCCGACAGCGAGGTAACATAGGATTTTAATTCTTTTTTCAGTATAACAATCATGAGTTCTCCTCCTCACTGTTCATTTCAATAAACACGTCTTCTAATGATGTTTCCGACCGCTCAATTCCATACACATTTAATTTTTTGCTGACCAGATATCCAAAAATGCTATCACGGATATCTCTTGTGTTTCTTGCCTGGACAATAAATTCATGCACTCCGGCTTCTCTTTCCTTTACATACTTCACTTCCCGCAGACCCTCGTACTTTTCCAGATATTCCTTAATCCTGTCCTTATCTCCCTTTACCGTCAGCCGGTACACATTGCGGTTGCCTCTCCGCTTTGCAGCCCTGGTACTGTCCTCTAAGACAAGCTGCCCGTCCTTTAAGATTAATATTTCGTCAGCCATCTCTTCAATCTCTTTCAGGATATGGGAGCTGATGATAATACAATGTTCTTTTTTAAGAGACAGCAAAAGCTCCCGCATATGCTTTGATTCCTGGGGATCCAACCCTGTCAGCGGCTCGTCTAACAGTAAAACCGTCGGATTTCCCAAAAGCGCCTGGGCAAATCCGACTCTCTGCTGCATACCCTTTGACAGCTTTTTAATATAGTCCGTCTTCCGGTCTTCTAAATGCACCAGCTCCAGCACGCGCTCTGTCTCCTGCTTTTTTTCCTTTATATTTTTCAGGCCCGCGGCAAACAGCAGATATTCCTGCACCCGCATATCCCGGTAAAGAGGCGGCACCTCCGGCAAATACCCAATATGCCCCTTGGCTTGTTTTGGGTTTTTACGCATATCAGTCTCCTGAATAAAAACCTCGCCCTGTATGGGTTTCAGATAACCGGTCAATATATTCATAATTGTCGTTTTACCGGCTCCGTTCGCCCCTAACAGCCCTACAATTTTCCCCTCCGGAAGATGAAAGGAAATATCCTTTAAGACCTCCCGTTTTCCATATGACATTGTCAGATTTTTCACCTCAAGCATAAGCTCCTCCATATCACTACCCTCTACTTATAAAGAAAAGGAACCATGTGCCTAACGCCACAGTCCCCTCTCCCCTTTATGATACATTTGCCCTTGGATGCGCCTTTTCATAGACCTCTTTCAGCTTCGTATCGGCATTCGCCTTCGCATAAATCTGCGTAGTGGAAATATCCGAATGTCCTAACATCTCCTGCACTGATTTCAAATCCGCTCCGTTATTTACCAAATGCATGGCAAAAGAATGTCGGATTGTGTGAGGCGTAATGTCTTTCTTAATTCCCGCTTTCGCCGAATAATATTTGATAATCTTCCAAAAGCCCTGCCGCGTCATAGGCGCTCCCTGGCAGTTGGTAAACAAATATTCCTGATCCTCCGTACACAATGCCTTTCTCGCATCATGAAGATATAATTCCAAAGCTTCCTTCGTCTCATTAGTAAACGGAATGGTTCTCTCCTTATGGTTGTCATGGCATTGAAGAAAATTCATAGACAGATTCACATCCTGCACTTTAAGGCCTATCAGTTCCGATACCCTCATTCCCGTTGCATATAAAAGCTCTAACATAGCCTTGTCCCGAATATCTTTAGGCGCTGTCCCGTTTGGCTGTTCCAACAAGAGATTCACTTCTTCGATAGTCAGAATGGTCGGCGCTTTCTTTTCAATCTTAGGCGGTTTTAATATGTCGCTGGGATCTTCCCCGACCACGCCCTGTCTCAGCAGATATAAAAAGAAAGCCTTCGTAGAAGCAATATTCCTGGATACTGTTGCAGACGACATTCCCTGCTTTTCAATCATTAATACATAGGAGTTCAGATTGGTACTAGTTACCTCATTCCAATCCTTAATACCGGAATCTGTTAAATAATTGTTAAGTTTTACCAAATCTCTTCGGTAAGACGCAATCGTATTCTTGCTGGCGCGTTTTACATTTGTCAAATATTCAACAAATTCATTAATCCTTTGTAGCATTCTCGAACCCCTTATTATTTCATAATCAGTATCTCTATTATAATGTTTAATTTACATAAAATCAAACATTATTTTTCCGAAAAATCCTTATAAATCACGCTATTTGGTTGTTTTCTACCAAATCGGGTATTAACATAATATCATGGCACTAGATATTGGTAAAAAAAATTTAAAATATTTTTTTGAAATCGGATTTCCCAGACAAGGGCTGAGAATATTAATATAAATATTACGATAAATTTAACAAAGCTCTGCAAAAAATTAACATTCGGATGATATTTGTACTTTCCCTCCTGTTTCTCATAATACCATTTTCCCAGATAGTACATTGCCACGAAATAAAAAAGATAATGGGGAAGAAAACAGGCCAGTCCATACGGCAATCCCTTCATTCCATACTGGACAAGAATACCGCACACGGAAATTCCATAAAAAGCGCCAAACACCATACTGTATATGCCCGTTACAATCCCGCAGGAAGCAAGAAGCATTCCCAAGACGAACAAAAGCATCTGTTCACTGCGCCGCTTCAGAATATACACGGCAATCTGTTTGAAAGGAAGCCCCATAACCACTTCGGGAGAATAATTCTCCACGCCATGCCGAAAGTATCCGGCACGGAAAAATAACAAGTCGCCTAAATATAACAGGCATCCTATTACCATGCCCGCAACAGCCATGCCATATGTAAGATAAAAAATTCTTTTCTCCTGCCTTTCCTCTCTCATGATACCCTCCTGTTCTTCCGGCGGCCTGAAGCAATATACTCTTTAGGCAATTTCCGGTATCGATTCTGCATCACGTTACTTAATATATGTATGAAGAAATCCTGAAACTATACCGGCCAACAGGAATAAAAGGAGTAAAAAGAAGATAAAAATTCCGGTAAAAATCAAACATAAAAATCCGGAACCCACAAGGGTTCCGGATTCCACATTCGTATCAACACCGCTATGAATACTTACTTTGCATAGTCCGTAACGCGGGACTCGCGGATCAGATTCACCTTAATCTGTCCCGGATATTCCAGCTCGCTTTCAATCTGCTGGGAAATATCCCTTGCAAGAAGTACCATATCAGAATCACTAATCTGCTCGGGAACTACCATAATACGAATCTCTCTACCTGCCTGAATAGCAAAAGTTTTATCAACACCTTTGAAACTGTTGGCAATATCCTCTAACTGCTTCAATCTGGTGGTATATGTCTCCAATGTTTCTCGCCTTGCACCTGGGCGGGCGGCGGATATTGCATCTGCAGCCTGTACAATGCAGGCAATCAGGGATTCCGGTTCAACATCTCCATGGTGCGCTTCCACTGCATTGATAACCAATGGGGACTCTTTGTACTTTCTACATAAGTCCACACCTATCTGGATATGGGAGCCTTCTATCTCATGATCCACAGACTTACCAATATCATGTAAAAGACCAGCTCGCTTCGCCATGCGAACATCCACACCAATCTCCGCAGCCAGCAAACCACTTAACTGGGCTACTTCCATTGAGTGCTTCAATGCGTTCTGTCCGTAGCTTGTCCTGAACTTCATCTTTCCAAGCAGACGAACCAATTCGGGATGGATTCCCTGCACACCGACTTCAAGGGTGGCATTCTCTCCTTCCTCACGCATAGTCTGTTCCACTTCTTTCTGGGCTTTCTCTACCATCTCTTCAATTCTTGCAGGATGGATTCTTCCATCTACAATTAATTTCTCAAGGGCAATTCTTGCCACTTCTCTTCTTACCGGATCAAAGCTGGAAAGAATAACTGCTTCCGGCGTATCGTCAATGATTAATTCGACGCCGGTCATGGTCTCTAAGGTTCGGATGTTCCGTCCCTCTCGTCCAATGATTCTTCCCTTCATCTCGTCATTCGGTAATTGTACCAAAGAAATCGTAGTCTCGGCAACATGGTCAACAGCACACTTCTGAATGGCTGTCACCACATATTCCTTTGCCTTCTTACCTGCCTCTTCTTTTGCTCTGGTCTCTAATTCTTTGACCAGAACTGCGGTTTCATGCTTTACTTCATCTTCAACAGTCTTTAATAAATATTCTTTTGCTTGTTCAGAGGTTAATCCAGAGATTCTCTCCAGTTCCTGCAGTCTCTTTGCTTCCAGCGTCTCTACATTTGCTTTCTGCTTCTCTAAGGCCTGTTCTCTAGATGCAAGGTTTGCTTCCTTTTTCTCAATCGCTTCCGTCTTACGGTCCAGATTCTCTTCACGGGAAAGAATTCGCTTCTCCATTCTCTGAACCTCATTCCGGCGATCCTTAATCTCTTTATCAAGATCATTCTTTGTCTTAATGGATTCTTCCTTTGCCTCTAAAAGAATTTCCTTCTTCTTGGCCTCAGCACTCTTTACGGCTTCATCTATAATCTCTCTCGCCCTGTCCTCTGCATCTGCATTCCTTTTCTCCACTACATTCTTACGATATGTAAGTGTCAGGAAACAAGTCAGAATCACAGCTACGATTAAAATAATAGCAAAAACAATAAGATTGCCTATTTCCACAGGAGCACCTCCTTATTCAGTTATATGCACTTAACATAAGTACAACAGTTAGATTTTATCTTTTTTTGTGCATTATGTCAAGTAAATCTGTGGAAATTATTAAGATTACATACCTTTTCCAGCACGGAAACGTCAAAACCCTTGCTGTAAAAATAGCGGAACACCTTCTGTCTGACTATCGGATCCTGCAAATTCTTGCCCTTCGTATACTTTTCAAACTGTCGGAGCAGACATTCCTGCTCCGAAAATTCATATTCGTCAAAGAAGGCCTGTATGCTCTCCCTGTCAACTCCCTTGCGCAGCAGCTCATATTCCATCTGCCGTCTGCTCTTCTTATGGGCGTATGCCGCCACATACATGCGGACATACTCTGCATCATCCAAATAGTGATATTCCTCTAAAAACTGTATCGTTCTATGTATCACATCTTCCGTGTAATCGTTGTCGCGAAGCTTCGTGCGCAGCATATATACTGTCATGGGTCTTCGTTCCAACAGATACAGCGCCCGTTCCCTAGCCCGCTTAACTAAAATCTCCTCCCGAATAGCTTCTATAACGTCCTCAGAAAGTTCTGCCTTCTCCTCAATTCCATACCGCTTTAATTCTTTGCCATACAGGGAAAAGAGAAAGGTATCATCGCCGTATACTCTGTATCTCTTATTCTTTGATTTCTCGATTCGGGTAATCAGCATACCTATTCATCCTCCCGGCCTGCCTCAGCAGCTGCCGGTTCTGTCGGGCCTTCTGCCTCCCCTGTCAGTCCGGCATTGATACGCACCTTGCGTTCTACCTCCTCGGCAATCTCCGGGTGTTCCTCTAAGAATATCTTGGCATTCTCCCGGCCCTGTCCAATCTTCTCTCCGTTATAGGAAAACCATGCGCCGGACTTCACCACAATGTTATCCTTGACAGCCAAATCCAGAATATCTCCCACCTTGGAAATACCCTTGCCAAACATAATATCAAATTCTGCTTCCCTGAAAGGCGGAGCTACCTTATTCTTAACCACCTTCACTCTGGTACGGTTACCGATTACCTCTCCGTTCTGCTTCAATGTCTCAATACGACGCACGTCTAAACGGACAGAGGAATAGAACTTAAGCGCGCGCCCGCCGGTTGTCGTCTCCGGATTGCCAAACATAACTCCTACCTTCTCCCGAAGCTGGTTGATAAAAATCACCACACAATTGGACTTGCTGATAACTGCGGTCAGCTTGCGCAATGCCTGTGACATAAGCCTTGCCTGTAAGCCCACATGGGCGTCTCCCATCTCCCCGTCAATCTCCGCCTTGGGTACCAATGCGGCCACAGAATCCACAATAATCACATCTACGGCCCCGGAACGCACCATAGTCTCCGTAATCTCTAACGCCTGCTCCCCATTATCCGGCTGGGAAATATAGAGATTGTTGATATCTACTCCGATATTACCGGCATATACCGGATCTAAAGCGTGCTCCGCATCGATAAAGCCTGCAATTCCGCCATTCCTTTGCACCTCTGCCACTACATGCAGTGCCACTGTGGTCTTACCGCTGGATTCCGGTCCGTAAATCTCAATAATTCTTCCTTTGGGAACGCCTCCGATGCCTAACGCCAGATCCAGGCTTAAGGAACCTGTAGGAATTGCCTCCACATTCATATTAGCGGCACTGTCCCCTAACTTCATAACCGTGCCCTTGCCAAACTGCTTCTCAATATTCGCCAGCGCTGCGTCTAATGCCTTTAACTTATCTTCATTAACCATTGTAATAACCTCCGTGAACATTTGTTCGTTTTTCTAATCATAATATATTTACGGTAACTTGTCAATAATAAATCGAATGTATTTTCGATTACGGTCCTCCTTATGCCAATCATACAACAAGACATGGACAGACCAATGCAATTATTTAAATTTAATTGGAAAAAAAGTGACAACAAAGATAAAATGATACAATAACTTTATCATGTTCTTTACGAATTGTAAACAATATTATAAAATTATAGACAGCAATTATAAAATTATAAGCAGCAACCGTATTTTTTAATATAACTATAGCAGCAATGAAATATAACTTCAGCAGCAATGAAACAATACAGATCACTAACGGAGAATTACCATGAAACATATTGGAATTATCGCAGAATATAATCCCTTTCACCACGGACATTTATACCAGCTAAATCAAGTTCGGGAGCAGTTCCCGGACAAAAAGATTATCGTCATGATGAGCGGCGATTACGTACAAAGAGGAGAACCCGCAATCTTTCACAAACATCTGCGGGCTAAATGCGCCCTTCGCTGCGGCGCAGATATCATCTTTGAACTTCCCGCCCCCTTTTCCTTTGCCAGCGCCGAATATTTCGGAACAGCCGCCCTGTCGGCCCTGTCTGCCACCGGCCTTGTGGATACCCTCTGTTTTGGGGCGGAAGATGATGCGCCTGCCGCCTTTTCGGCAATTGCGGACATACTGCTTCAGGAACCGGATAACTACCGCAGCGCCTTAAAGGAAGCGCTAAGCAGGGGAGACTCCTATCCCAAAGCAAGGGACAAGGCGCTTTCCACCTGCCTGCCGGATTCAGATACGGCGGAGCTTATCCGGAAACCCAACAACATTCTTGCCATAGAATATATGAAAGCAATCCGGCGGTTTGCGTTTCCCATACGCCCCCATATTATCCAACGGATTGGCGCCGGTTATCATGATACCGGGACAAAACAGGCTTTTTGCTCCGCCTCTGCCATAAGGAAGGCGCTTGCCGGGGGCGGTCGTGATATCAGTTCCTTTATGCCTGGCGCGGCCTATGAAGAATTAGCAAAATCCCCTTACGCCAAACCCCTGTTTTTTCAGGATTTTTATCCATTTCTGCAATACGCCCTCTTAAGCCGGTCCTCCTATGATGAATATTTTGAAATGTCAAAGGACCTTTCTAACCGCTTAAGCCGGACCAGTCTGTACCCCGCCAGCCTGGAAGAACTGATAGAGAAGCTTTCAGGAAAACACATTACGGACACCCGTTTACGGCGCGCCCTGCTTAACCTCCTGTTACAGGAACAGAAACTGCCCGGAATGGAGGCTGCCCGGCATATCCCCTATCTGCGGCTGCTTGGCTTTCGGGAATCGGCCAGACCGCTTCTTAAGGAGATGAAGGACTCCTGTCCTCTCCCGATCATCAATAAGGTTGCGGATGCGGAAAATATTTTACCGAAAGCCGCCGTTATGCGTTTTCAAAAGGACATATGGGAAAGCCACCTGTACCGGCAGGTCTTTTACAATAAATATTCCATTATCCTGCCCGCAGAATATGAACAGTCCGTCATAATTGAGGAATAATGCCATAAAATGAAATAAGGTCTTTTTCGGTGGCTGAGTTATGAAACAGTTTATCTTTATTTTAAGCCTTTTATTTCTTCTGCTTATTTTTCACGAAGAAACCGTTGCCGGTACCCAGAATGGGCTCCTTCTCTGGTATCAGGTGTTAATTCCTTCCCTGCTGCCCTTTATTCTGGTTACGAATGCCCTGTCAGAGACCAACGCCTACCAGGCGGCCGCCCTTAAGTTTGAAAAACATTTTCATGGTAAGATATATCATATTATGGCAGTCTTTTTGGGAAATCTCTGCGGCTATCCCATTGGCGGAAAAATACTAAATGATTTTGTTGTCAATCGCTATATCACTCCGGAGGACGCCAATCGTCTGCTTTCCTTATCCAGTCAGGCCAGCCCCATGTTTTTAATCGGTTATGTCTACGTTCACATTATTCAAAAGCAGCTTCCCCTCTGGATTTTTCTCTTAAGCATATACCTTCCGGTTATCCTTTATTATCCTTTTTTGAAAACAATCCGGGAAAATCATGCTGTAAAAATAACGCACGCTTCCTCCCATTCCGTCTGCATAACAGACACATTCCTACACGCCGTCCGGACTATGGTAATGATTGGAATGTACGTTATCATCTTTTCCATTCTCCTCTCTATTCTCCTGCCCTTTTGTGTTCACACGCCCTCCCGGTTTTTATTATCCTTTCTGGAAATCACCACCGGTTTAAAGCTGATGCAAAGCCTTCCCCTGTCTGATTCCCTGCGCCTTTCCTGCCTGTGCGCCCTCTCCGCCTTCGGCGGACTTTGCAGCGCCTTCCAGATTCGGGGCGTTCTTACCTTCCCGGAGGCGGGCATAAAAAAATACCTGCTGGATAAGCTGGTGTTATCCGCAGGTACTTTCTTAATCATATGGTTCTATTGTAATTTCCGTTAATCAGATTTTATCCTCCATGGAAAAATCATCTATCACGCCCATGGATTTGCCCGGTGTGTTGGGTACTGTGTCAAATTCCTGTTCTGTGATCTCCATCTCCGCCGGAGCTGCTGCGTTTTCCTCAACCATGCCCCTGCCTACTCTCGGACCTCTCTTTACCCTGCCTTCCTGAGACGGAACTTCCCTTGCCTGCTCGCCGTTAGCCTTATATACAGTCTTATCCCCTTTGACTGCCGCCGCTGCCTCTAAGGTCTTCGCCACTGTCTCCTGCGCAGTCTGAGGCGTATGCAGTACCGGGTTTCTCTTTCGTACCACTTTTTTCGTAACCTTTCTCGGTTCTCCGGCGCCTGCCGATGCTTTTTCAACCGAAGTATTTCCGGTCTTTTCAGCCGTTGCGGTCATCTCCGCATCTGCCTGTCTGGCCATGCCCGCTGCCGTTTTTGCACCAGTCTGGTTTGCTGCTTCCGGCTTTTCGCCTGTCGCCGTTTTTGTTCCCGACTGACCGGTAGGTGCCGCTTTCATTCCCGGCTGACCGGAAGGTGCCGTCTTAGCTCCCGCCGGCTTGACAGAAGTTTTTGCTCCCGGTTCACTGGCAGCAGAGGATTCTCCTCCTGTAATAAAATCCGGAATATTTACCTGAGGCGCCGTCTCCTCTTTCTTTGCCGCCTCTTTCTCTTTTGCGGTAACTGCCTGCTTTACCCGCTGGGCCACCGTAGAGCGAACCTTCGGCTGTTCTGTCTTTGCATCCGTCCGGGCTTCCGTCTTTTTCGCTGCGGTGCGCATCTGGGGCGCTTTTGTCACACTGTCCGGATTGCCGGTAAAATCAACAATCTGGTTCTGTATCTCATTCAGGTTTGCATCTGCAATCATAAAATCATTATTCAAGGCCGTAATCAGATTCTCATAATTGGCCTGTTCCGCCTCTAAGGTCGCCTGCACATAGCTGCGGATTCCCATCATCATGTCGCTTGTGTACTGCATGGAACCTAACCGCAATTCATTCGCCTCCGCAGACGCTTGGGCTAATATATCGTTGGCTTGCACTCTTGCCATCTCCACCGTCTCATAGGCTCTCTGGTTTGCAAGGGCCATAATCTCCGTCTCTGAAACCATCTGCTCGGCCTTGGCGGTAGCCTCCGCAAGAATACCGTCAGCCGCCTTTCTGGCATCCATTAAAATGGCATCCTTGTTCCGCATAATCTTCTTGCAACGGTCAATCTCTGCCGGAATTTTTACCTTCAGGTCTCCAAAAAGCTCATCAAATTCATCTCTTGGAACAACCACCTTGTTTGAGGACAGCGCTGTCGTCTTGCAGCTGTTTAAAAAATCCTCAATCTCATTCATTACATCTTCAATACTTCTCCTTGCCACGTTCATTTCCTCCATTTCTTAATCCTTTGATTCGCTTTATGAAAAATGTTTTCTGAGTTTCTCCTCTACAAATCCGGGTACAAAATCCGTAACATCTGTACCATACCGGGCATACTCCTTGACAATGCTGGAGCTTAGATAGGCATACTCGATACTGGTGGTCAAAAACACCGTATCAATGCTGTCCCCACTTACCTTCCGGTTGCTCTGGGCAATCTGTAATTCATAGTCAAAATCCGTTATCGCCCGAAGCCCTCTTATAATGACGGAAATATCATTCTTCGCCATATAGTCCACCAACAGGCCCTCAAAACTGATTACCTTCACATTATCAAATTCCCTGACTGCCTCTCTCAACATTTCCTGCCGTTCCTGTGCAGAAAATAATGGATTCTTCGCACTGTTATTCAGCACGCCCACAATCACCTCATCAAACATCTCGGCGGAACGCTTGATGATATCTAAATGTCCATATGTAACCGGGTCAAAGCTTCCCGGATAGATTGCTCTGCTCACTGTCTACTCCCCGTCTGTTCCTCTTTCTCTAAAAAAATGTGTTTGTTGGTCTTGTAAATCTTCTCCTTCAGCATACGAAACCCGCTCGTCTCCTCCGGAGACAAAACAGTCTCTAAATCCGCCTCGATAATCACTAACGCCTTGTCCGATAACACCCTGTAAAAGCTTTCGCTCCTAAGCACGTCCTTTTCAAGTCCTCTGCCATATGGTGGATCCATAAACGCCACCTGAAAGGGTTCTCCACCCTGCATACGTGACAACGCTGTCAGTGCAGTACAGTTGAATACCTCTGCCCGATCCGCAAGACGGGTAAAATCCAGATTCTCCCGGATAATCTCCGCCGCCTGCCGGTTACTGTCCACAAAACAGGCCCTCTTTGCGCCCCGGCTTAACGCTTCAATCCCGATACCGCCGCTGCCGCTGAACAGATCCAAAAAGGAAACTCCATACACTTCATCCTGTATCATATTAAACAACGTCTCCTTAATACGGTCTGTAGTTGGCCGGGTTTCCATGCCCTTCGGCGTCTTAAGCTGTAATCGTCTCGCCGTTCCTGCAATGACTCTCATACAATACCCCTTCTCTATTTTAGTAAAATCCCCCGATTTGTCAATAGGTAGCTGCATTTCTTTCTATTATCCGTAAATTTTATATTTTTGAAACCGCCCCGGGATAATCCTTTCCCATTTTCCCGCACTGCCATCGGTTTTAAGAAATCCTGCTGCCGGGCTCTCC
>CANREG010000009.1 GCA_947629565.1 uncultured Lachnospiraceae bacterium | reverse complement strand
CTTACATCCGCTTCCTCCGTTGCCGCATAAAATACCTTAACATTCTCCGGCGTTGCCTCGATATGGAGAATTACATTCCTGTCGGATAAAATAATGGCATAAGAGGCGGTAAAATCCGGCTCCGGCTTGTAATGGTTGGCAAAAAAGGAAAATAATGTCTCCATGCTCTTATTGGTCTGCGATTGCTGTTTGGCTTCTTCATCTCCCGCTTCATCCGAAGAATCTTCCCTGTCCTCTACATTTTCTGACTGTCCGCTAAGCATTTTTTTAAACATGGCAGACAACTCCTCTATATCCTCCTTCTGCTGCTTAACATAGGTCTCATCGCTGACAAATTTAGAAAGCTGCTCTCTCTCCTGCGGCGTCAATTCAATCGTCCTTGTCTTTAAGAGATTAGTCCGGACGGCATAGTTACTGGTGGGTAAGCCCTGTGTTTTCTGGTGAACGGACCGGTAAAGCGTCTCGGCCTTTTTTTCTATGAGATTTTTATATTCTGCGTTTTTCTCAAATTCGTCCAGATTCTCCACATAGGCCACCAGTCCGGTAACGGGAATTCCCCCAAGGGTTTCCCATGCCTTGACAAGACTGAATTCCACATCCCGTTCCCCATAGGTCGTCGCCATGACTATCGGCAGCATATATTTCCCAATCAAATTCTGTTTATCTGCATACAGCCAGCACATATCCAGAAATTGCTGCATATAACCGCCCATGCCAAACCACTCCACAGTTGTGGCAAGAATTACCCCGTCCGCCTCCTGCAGCGTCGCCGGCAATGTCGCAATTGCATTCTTCTCCTCAAATATATTGTATCGGCAGACTTCAACCCGCAGCTCCGCCAATACCTCCGTTATCTGATTCAGCACATAAATAGTGGGATCATCCATTGCTCCCCTTCCACCATAATAAATATTAATCTTCGTAGGTCTCACCTCGTTTCATATATGCGGCGTTTATAAAACAACACAATATAGAAAGACCGCCCTTGCATAAATGCAATGACGGCCTTTCTATATTCATATAGTCTTCCTTGAAAATAACCCGTTTTGCAAATGCCTGATACTTATTATAAGTATAGCTGAAAACGGCAGATTTTACAACTTAAATTAAATAAATTATTCCAACTTATCCACATACAAACCATGACCGGCTACGCCAATTACCCAGCCCCGCTCAATTTCATATTCTTTTCCCGCCTCTAGCCTCTTCCTGCTGATAGTCGTTCCGTTGGTGGAATTCATATCCTCAATAAATAGCAGACCGTCCCGCTGGGTAATTTTTAAGTGCATCCGGCTGACGCCCTCTAAGGGGCACACATAATCACAGCTTTCCAGAGTACCCAAAACTCCCGTTTCTTTGTCCACATATATAGGCTTTCCGTCCCGGGGATCACAGGGCACCAGATAATATCCGTCCGGAAGCTCATCTGCAAGATACTGATTCGCTAACAGCCTCGTCTCCTTATACTCGGGAACCGTCTCTAAATACTCCTCCATAATTTCATCCACAACTTCCTTTTTATCCATTAGCAGATAATAGATTCCTGTTCCCACAAAAACAGCCAAAATCGCAAAGAATACCCAAACAGCCTGATCCGGAAGAATTCTCAGCGATGTCAGGACAATAATAAACACATCAATATAGCCTATGAACCATATGACAATTTTTAAAACCTCGCATCTGGTTACATTGTCCCGCCTTTTCATATCGTACTGCTCCGATATAGCCTCCTCCTCCGGATTCCTGCTTCTTCGCAGATTCTCCCCATCAATTAAGGGCTGCCCCATACTGCGTGGGTAGAGCTCATAAGGAATCCGTTCTTCCCCGAAGACCTCCTTGCGATACTGCTTAAAATCATCTAAGGTTGCTCCCGGCGTCGTTATCAGGGTATTAAAATCTGACAGCATCCGGGAAACTTCTTCATTTGGGTTTCCCGCCAGTCTTATCAGTTCTGCAACAAAATCCTCTAATTGTCCGTTATCCTGTTTCTCCATAGGATTATAACAAAACTCCAGATGCCCCGTCTCAATATCCATGAAAACCCTGTCCGTTTTCCAGACAATTCGATCCATGTACATCAAATGTTCATCAATAGACTGCATAGCGGAAATAATACATACCAACATATTCCTGGTAATTTCCGGAGTAAGAGTAATATGCTCTATAACAGACTTCATCGTTGTGCGATACCGCAAAACATAATAAAGGATTCGTTTCCCATTATACTCTCTGATCTCATACATCATAAAATAAGGAATCTTAATCTGCTGCAACACTCCCGACTGATAATTATTGATAATGAACCCGTCGCAGGGCACTAACATATATGGTTTAATTCCCTCTTTAAGAAACCGTATCGACTGCAATCTGCCACCTCCTAATTTTATCAGGAAAATCTTCGCTATTTCCTCTCATCTCAAAATATATGGTAAGTCCTTCCCTGTAATCAGAAACATTCACTGTTCTTACATTACCTTGATTCACAACTGAAATATTATACCTGCTATGGTGATTTTCAGACTTCGTTTCTGAATGATACATGTATTCTAACATATCCTGCATTATAAATCCACATTCGATTAAAAAAAGAAAAGATGTAATATATAAAAAGAAAACTCCTATATATATCGGCATTAACAGGGAAATCTCCACAACTGCGCTTCCTCTGTTTTTTTTGCTCGGTATTTTTTTATTTTTTGCGTCCGGTACTTTTGCAATCATCTTTTTCGCCTCCTATTCTTTTCCACATCTCTGACAGGGCCTTAGACCGGCCACCTCTGTTAAGGCGATTCTCCTAACCGTCCGTTTTAACCCGCTGCAATCCGCCCTGTTGTGGTAAACGTCTCCGGTGCGGGCGACATAGATTTTTCCCGCGTCTGCCTCTTGTCTTCCACAAAAGCTGCATGGGGCATAACCGCTTTTTTGGTTTTCGCGAATCTGCCGTGCGCTTACAGAGAGATAACTGCAGCCTCTATGGAGATGATACACGGCCTCATTCGGCGTTACATATACGTATCTCTCCGTATTTTCTCCCGGTTCATATCCAACAAAAGCCTTTTTTTTAATCTGCACTGTGGTATGTACATACTGCCTGCCAAACAGGGGAAGCTTGTAACCCACCCAAAAATCGGCGCAGGCGGTAAAAATTTTTTTATTTTTTAAATCCGGCTTTATGCTTATTATGATTCCTGCCTCTTTGCCCTTAACCGCCAACCTCACAAACGGATCCGCTCCTAAATATGAATGAAACTGTTTTGTGAGAATCGTTATATCCATCAAAAAACCCGTATCCGCACCGGAAGGCATTTTATTCTCCAGATAACAATAAAGAGCGGTATCATCCGCCGCCTCCGCCAAGCTCTGGTGGATATGCGCCTCTGCCAGAAACGACATGGCAAGGCTTCCTAATGCCAACATAAAAAACAAAAACACAGGCACCACCAGACAGGCTTCTACAACTGCATATCCCCTGTTTTTATCCATTTTCCCACCTCCGCAATAATAAAATATCTATACCCTGTATGGATTTAAAAGCTCTCATATGAAATTCTTTTGTTCGCACTTGAGGAAATTTACCAGCTATGGAAAGAAAATATTTTATCATTTCATAATAAGAGCTTATAAATCAATACAGTCCTTTTTTGTTACGGTTCAATATTCTAATTCCTCTTCAAAATAACACTCGTATGCTTCTTTGGATTGGTTTTTTATAAACATCGGATTTTCGCTAATCTTTCCCTGAATTGTCATAGCGCCCACACAATTTGTAATTTGAAAATCCGGACTTTCGCTTTTTATGTTCAGTTCCATTACATCTAACATGCGGGCATAGCAGGCGTCTGGCGCCGTTGCGCTCTTTTCGGCCAACAGAATCATTAAGTATTCCTTATAAGAAATCCCCTGCTCCACCTTTTTTGAGGCCTGTGCGGCAGCCACATTTTTTAGGTCCGTATTCCAGTTTTCCTTCGTCTTTACATAGGCGATTTCTCCGCCTGACAACAAAGTCCTCATCTCGCAGAGGGTTTCTCCATATGCCCAGCAGCCCAGGAGAAGATATTTGACAACCTCTATAAGCGCCGGCGTTCCCGCTGTTGTACAAATCCCGGCTGCCACGGTAAGCGCTTCGCTTTTTTTCTCGGAATCGCTCAAAAGATACGCATAGTTAACCGGTAGCCTTATCCATATAAGCTCGTCAACCACAGCCTCTAAATTATCATAATCACTGGGCTTTCCCTTCAATATGTACTCTGTTTCGCACTGCATCACAGAATCCGGTTTCGCTTCTGATTCCCGGGAAAAATTGTTGATGACATAGTCCACAAAAGCCGCTTGCTGTACTAACTTGCTTGTACTGTTATCCTCCGAGCTTTCTTTTAAATAATTTTTGAATACGGAAATATCCTGAAACCCTTTATCCCTTTCTGCCTCCTGTTCTTTTTCATATTTTGCCGACGGGGCGTCCTGAAAATCCCGTTCTTCCCTGGATACAGAATTATTCGGCATAACAAAGGAAAGCGTTCCAAACTTTAGGGCATTCCCCAAAGTTTCCCTTGGATCCTCCACCGTTACGGATTCCTCCTGAGATTCTGTTGTCTCTTGTTCGTTCGCTCCGGCTTCTCCTGCATCGCCGCCTGTTATCTCTAACTCCACTCCATTGGTCTCTGTTTCTTTTACTGCCTGATCCACATCCGTTCCCGCTGTCTTTAATTTTTCCGTGAGCTTTTTAATATGTTCCAGGGCTCCCGCTGCTTTTTCATATTCTACAATCTGTTCCTTTACCTGTCTCATATCCTCCCACAATATGCTTTTTTCTCCGGTAATCGCAAGCTCCTCAACTGTAAAAGTATAAATGCCGCCGCCTTTTTCCCTATTTAAGGAAGCGTCCAGATAGTCCTCGATTTTTTCTTCGGCCACAGCCTCGCTGCCGGTTTCATAAGTAAGATCCATAAACAGTAAGTGATATTTTTCAAACAGCGCCCGGTTATAATCCGCCATAATACTGGAACGCATACTATGAACACAGGAATATATTTTTACCTTTCCCGCGTGAATACGCACAACCTCCAGTGCAGTGAAGGTAAACAGCAGCAGAACACTGATCATCATGGTAAAAAATACAGTTGTATATCCTTTATTGTTCATAGTATACCTCCAAATAATCTTGCTGGTTTCCGGTAGCATCCGGTAATTTTTTACGGTTTAATAAATCTCCTTAGCGCTTTTATTTATGGATTCCCAGATGTTTTTTACCAATGCGGTAATCTGCTCCTTAAAAATCAGCACCATGGCAATTAAAACCACAATAATCAATATAATCTCCACCACGCCCATACCGGATTCATCTTTCAAAAAATCCGTAAAGGCCTTACTAAGCCAGCTCATATGCATCACCTCCTTTCCCCATTAAAAACTCATAAACGCAGGAATCATTATAATCAGCATAACCACGATTAAAAGCAGGAGCATCGGTCCTAAAAGCTTAGTACCGGCTTCCTCTCCATAACGTTTTGCCAGATTTTTTCGTTCCTCTAAGGCATTTGTCTCTTCCTGCTCGAAGGTGGCAGACAGTCCTTTAGAACCTCTTTTTACATTCTGCTCTAAAAGAGTCATAAGCTTAATGTAGCAGGAAAGCTTAAGCCTTCTGCCCAACTGATAATATACCTGCTCCTCCGGCATACCCAGCTCCAGACTGTGATAAGATTTTTTCAACTCGTCTATCAGTATGCTTCTGTCGTCTGCCCGTTTTATTTTTTCTCCGGGATCGCCCCCGCTATGTTCGTTGATTAACGCTGCCATAACCGCCTTCATCTGCATACCCGCTCCCAACAGCAGCACAACCTCATTTACAAACCACGGATAGCTTTTTAACAATCGCTCCTGTCGTTTTTTTTCTTCGGCCCGCTTATTTTCCTGCTCCCGCAAAAGCAAAAGTCCGGCTACTAAAAAACCAACCAGTAGTACGTGAACCGGCTTCCCTTTCGTGTCATCCGCTCTTGCAATCTGTACGCCGTCAATGACTGCGGGCAAAACCAGCTCTTCCTTGTAAAGCGCCGCCTGTTCCTCCTTTTCCATGACCTCCTTCACCTCAGAAAACTGTTTTTCCAGGGCGCTTTCCTCCCGGGGAAACACCGTCAGGTTATATTCCTTTTCCTGCTGATACTCCCCATACCGCAGAACTATCTTTAAAACCACGGGAATCCCCTGCTTCTGCTGCTCCTTCGTGTAGCCCAGAATTTTTAATTCGTCCCGCTTATTCATCACCCTTCCGTCCTGCTCAATCAATAGGTAGGGATTGGGCTCTATTTCCAGGTCAAAGGGAAATGTCTCATAATCAAGAGATAGATCCAAATCGTTTACAATCCGGGAAAGAGACGCATTTTCTCCTTTTATATGCGAATCCAGATAAGCAAAGGCTTTCTTCATCAGGTTTTTTGCCTGCTTCTCTGTAAGCTCCCTGGCTCTAAGCTCTAATGTTACTGCCTCCGTAGATTTCTCTTTTTGAAGAATAAATCCAATCTGCCGACTGTCCCCGCCGTATCCCTCTTTGCGGATTACAATTTCTTGTTCTTCCTTTACAAAAAGCAAACTTATGCTGATGAGCCCTGTGGCAAACAGCAAAACCCATATTTCCATATGCTGTTTTATAAATAAAATCATCCGGTTTTTATCCAATGCTTTCATACCTGTATCTCCATTATTTTGTTTGCCCACAACTCCGCCGAATATATTAAAATTAAAAATACTGTCATTAGCATGACGCCCAAAAGGTTATGGTAGAGCACCTGCAAGAAGTCTCCGTTACTAATCCGCAGATACCCTATAATGCCATAGGGCATTATCATCATAATCCGCTCCTCCAGTTTTTTGGCAGAAATCATGGTTTCAATCTCCTGCTCCACGGCAATCTTATCCCCGATACTGTTAACGGTCTTTTGTATGATTCTTATCAAATTTCCCCCGCTTTTTTTAGCCACCATGACCACATTGGCAAAGTTCTTAATATCTTCAATCCCGCTGCGTTCCCCAAAATCCTTTAACAACCGCTCTAACGGAATATTCATTCTAAGCCCGGAAAGGATAATGTAAAGCTCCTCAAATATATACGCCTGCCTGTCATAGACCAAAGACAAATCTTTTTGGGCCGTTTCAAAGGAATGTTCCAGAGAATATCCGGCATTTAAGGAAATCACCAGCGCCTCTATCATGGATTTAAACTGTAACGTCAATTCCTGTTTCTGCTTTTCCAGTTTTTTCTTTTTTAAACTCCGGTAATCCATGATTCCAAAGGGAATAAAAAGGATTGCCGCCTTAGGGGAATCATAAAATAAATAACAGATTAACCCTCCCTTTATAAGCAGCCGGAATATATATTCCAGCCAATCCCTGCACAAAAAATGATATTGGTTATAATCTCTATGTTTTTCCGCCGTTTCCCTGCGACGCATTCGTTTTTTATATTCCTTTCGCTGCTTATTATTCTTCCAATTTGTCATATTCTTCTTCCCTCCAGCCGTTTTGCAATAATTTTTGTCTGTGTAAAAGCTCTCCCACCTTTTCAAGCTGTCCCCGGACAACGCCCTTCTCCTCTCCCTGTTCTTTGAATTCAAATAAGGTCTGCATTTGGATTTCCCCATTTTCCACCCCTGTCACCTCGCTTATTTCCAAAACATGCCTGCTGTTGTCCCTTAACCTTCCCAGATGAACCACAATGTCCACTGCGGCTGCCAGCTGCTGCCGAATAGCCAGCACAGGCATGTCATATCCCATTAAAATCATGGTTTCCAGCCTCAGCATCATCTCCCGCGCCGAGTTTCCATGGCCGGTGCTGAGACTACCGTCATGACCGGTCAGCATGCTATTGGCCATGTCCATAGCTGCTGCATCCCGCACCTCTCCCACAATAATCCGGTCAGGACGCATCCGCAGCGCCGCCTTAATCAGTTGTGACATGGTAATTTCATTTTCGCCCTCCACATTGGCGTTACGGGTTTCCAACCGAACCAGATTGGCGATTCCCTTTATCTGTAATTCTGCGGAATCCTCTATGGTTATAACCCGCTCCCCGGAGGGAATATAATTGCTCAATACATTTAAAAATGTTGTCTTTCCGCTTCCGGTTCCGCCGCTGATAAAAATATTATATTTTGCCTGCACTAAAACCCTCAAAAACTCCGCCCCCTCACGGGTAATGGATTGCATGGCAATCAATTTTTCCATAGTAAAAAATTCCTTTGGAAATTTACGGATCGTCATTACCGCCCCGTTTAATGCCACCGGCGGCAGCACGACATTAACCCTGGAGCCGTCGGAAAGCCTGGCGTCTACAATGGGCACACTCTCGTTTACAATCCGGTTGCAGCTGCTGACAATCTGCTGTATCACATTTCTTAGCCGCTCCTCTGTAGAAAAAGACAGGGAAACCTCCGTTAAACGTCCTTCCTTTTCAATAAATATGTGATTTCTTCCATTTACCATAATTTCAGAAATATCATCATCCTCCAAAAGCTCTGACAAAACGTCTAATTTCCGTAAAGCATTGAATAATTCTTTTTTTAAAACTCTCTTTTCCGAAATAGACAAATACACCTCTTTCCCTCGTATAAGCACCGCTTCTTCGATAATATTTTCTATTTCCTCATCCGTTAAATCTGTACTATAATCTAACTCTGCCATTAGTCTTTCATGCAGATTTTGTTTTTCCTGTTCTAGCCGCTCTGTCAATTTTTTTCTCCTCCGAAAATCGCCTGTTTTTGTTCCTCTACTTCGTCCTGGTTGCTCATATTGATAAAAACCATTTTTTCCTGTAAAAACTCATACCCGTGTAAAGCCAGCATCTGCTCAAAATTATTCCGCTTCGCCATAGAGATTTCCCCTTTCAGATAGGGAACTAAAATGCAGTCAAAAAGAGATAAAATGTTTAAATCCGTTAAAATTCCCGTTCCTATATCGAAAAGAATACCGCTGCATTCACATTTTTGCAGCACCTCCATCAGCCATTCTAAATCCTCGTAATCCCCCTGCCTTGTATCAAAAAACGACCTGCCGGAATCAATAATTCCTTCGCTTCCTTTTATCAGCCTTAACAATTTTTCTTCCTGCCGCTCTTTTATGAAATAAAAGAAATTTTCCATTTCCGCATTTTCATCTGCTCCCGGCTCCCTTACGAAAGAGCGGTAATCCTCCATACCTATATAGAGCCACCTTCCATAGTCGTCGCTTCCGGCAATCTCCAATGCCAATGTGGTCTTGCCGCATCTGCCCACCGGCGAATAGATTGCCGCCATGGTCTTATGCATACCCGTCCTGCCGGCCATTTGGGAGGTAATGCGCTCCAACATTTTTCCAATTACTTCTGCACTCTGATACCGGTAGGTTTCATAAAATCCCATTTCCCGCCGGTCAGGCTCCGGCCTGTCAGAAAGCCACAGATAAAATAAATGATTGTATATATTTTGCAGCAGCTTTAATTCCTCCCGGTTTGTTCCCGCTATAATATCCAACTGCCCCTTTTCGAGATATGCGTCTAACACCTGCCTGTCGGTAAAGGCCGCCACAGACCATTTTCCCCTTCCGAACCGCCCCAGATATGCTGACAGCATTTTTGCATATTCCTGTTCTTCATCTAATATTCCGATTTTGATTATATGCATAGAGCCGTACCCTCCTTTTACACAAACAGTTTATAAAATTCCACCATTGCGGTTGCGGCTGCGATAGGAACAGAGAAATTTAACCGCTCTCCCCTCTTATATACCGGAAGCTTTTTTATCAGCCGGAAACCCATCCGCCCCAGGGAAATTGCCGCCCCTGCAAAAAATGCCGCAATTACAATACACGCAATATCCTTTGGCAAAAAAGCCGCCAATGCAGACAGCAGCTTAATATCCCCCGCTCCCAAACCCTTTATAACAAAAAGAATGAACAAAACAGCTATCACAATGACAACCATTTTTATGCTAAGCCATAATCCCGCCCTTCCGTTTTCCAGCGCCGCGCAGGTCAATCCCAACAGAAATCCCGGCCCTACCAGCCTGTTTTCTATTCGCCCTTCCCTTATATCCGTATAGACCGCCCGGGCCAGCATCACAGACACTAATACCGATTTGATAAAAACCATTTTTCCTCCCCCGTTTTATTTTTTTGCCATTATAATGTGGCGGATTTTCGCTGTCTATAATTTTGAACGAAATATAAGAATAAAGTTTGCAGATTTCATAATCGGGAAAAGTTTATGAAATTTATAAAGCTCTTTGTGAAATTCGTGACATAAATTTTTGAACGGAATTTCAAAATATTGAAAAGAATTTAAAATCCGTGAAATAATTAAATAATATGAATATATTTCCAATTCCTGTCCTATAATTAAATAGAGAAAAACCTGTTTACCTTTTCATACATAAAAAAGAAAGGAGACCGCTATGCGCACAAATTCATCAGGCGCCCACACCGGTTTGCGGCACAAAAAAAAGAGCCGTCACGCACAGGAAATTACTGTGACCGATCCTACCCTGTTAGATGATTTGGGAAATGTTAAAAAAGATATCGACACAATTTTATTACATCTGAATTACCAGACGGATCCGGATTTAATCGACTCCTATGCGTACCAGTTAAAAAGCGCCTATATGCGGTACAAATTCCTGCTCCGTCAGATTCAAAAAGCGCAATAAAAAACCGGTTCAACGAACAGATGTCGCTGAACCGGCAAATGATTGCGGAACCGTTTAATCCTCTTTATCTACATATTTGTTAAGCGTCTCTACCACATCATTCAGATTATAAGGCTTTGCAATATAGTCGTCTAACTTAGCCTCTAAGATACGCTCCTTATCTCCAAACATCGCCCGGGCCGTAACAGCGATAATCGGAAGACGTTTTCTGTTCTCCTGCAGTTCGATAGCCCGAATCTCCTGGGTGGCTGCCAGACCATCCATAACCGGCATCTGCACATCGAAAAGCGCAGCCTGATATTCTTTTTGCCGGAACAGTTCTACCGCCTTCTCCCCGTTCTCTGCGATATCATACGAATATCCCGCCATACCTAACAGCTTGCCGATTACCTGCTGGTTCACCGGCTCATCCTCTGCTACCAAAATTCTTGCTCTGGAATGGCCTGCTAAAGAGAATACTGCCGGATCTTCTGATTCCTCTGCATTGGTATCTTCCTCTGCCTCGTCCGCCGGCTTAATCAGCTTAAGCGGTACCTCTACGATAAAGGTGGAACCCAGTCCCTCCTTACTCTGCACAGTAATTGTGCCGCCCATAAGCTCCACTATCTGTTTGGTAATTACCAGGCCCAGACCGGAACCGCCATATTTACGGGTATCTGAAGCGTCTACCTGGGAAAACCGGATAAACAGCTTGCTTCTGTCCTCATCCGCAATACCGATACCGGTATCTGCAACCGCAATCCGGAGCTTTACCTTATCCAGCATATCATCAAGGCAGGCTACCTTAACCCGGACGCCACCTTCCGTCGTAAACTTAATGGCATTGGAAAGCAGGCAGTTTAACACCTGCTGGATTCTCTGGCCGTCGCCCCGTACCAGCGCAGGTATGTTGGCGCCAAACGTACAATCCAGAGAAATGCCCTTGCTGGTAGCAATCGGCACTTGCGCAGCCACCGTCTCCTCAATGGCAGCCTTTAAGTCAAAGTTCTCTTCCCTTAAGTTATATTTCCCGGCTTCCAGCTTGGAAATATCCAAAATGTCATTGATAAGCCGTAGCAGATTATCGGCGCAGTTCTTGGCAGTCGTTAAGTTATCCCTGTGATCCGCCTGCAAATCCTCAGCCATAAGGGTAAGCTGCAGCATACCCAAAATTCCGTTAATCGGTGTACGAATCTCATGCGACATATTCGCCAGAAATTCAGACTGGGTTTTATAGGCCGCATTTGCATTCTTGATGGCTGCGGACAATTTATCCTCCGTCTCCTTCTGTTCGGTGATATCAATAACCACCATGTTGATATAATCACTTTCCGATTTGTACATAACCGTATTAAATACCTTATTCAGCTTTTCCATGGTAATCTCTACCGTCAAAAGCTCGCCCTGCTTAGTGCCGGAATTATTATAAGCCTCAAACCATGCGCTGATATCCTGTAACACCTCTACCCGGCTGTCAGAAATAACCTTGCCGTAATAATCCGAAATATCCAGATCAAACAATTTTCCGAAAGTCTCGTTGGCGTCGGCAATCTTATACCCCATATTTCTTCCGGTCTGGGCGTCCCGAAGAATCTGCGCCTGCGCAAAACCAACCGGCAAATTCAAAAACAGCCGTTTGTACTTGTCGCTCTTCACTGTGGATTCCTTTTCCTCATCAGCGATAAATTTGAACATGGCAGCGCCTATCACCGCGGCTAATATAATGATTACTACCGATACGGCTATCATGGTCCCCTTTACCTGCGCGCCCTGGTCCAGCTTGCCGAAAATAATAAAATCACCCACGATTGTCACTGCCATCAGCAGCAAAATCAGTACGGCATACACTATCTTCAGCGTTATCCCTCCATCATTTTTCTTCATCTGCATTAACCTCCCTTTTTTGTTCTGTATTTCCCTCAGTAACTCTTTTCCGGCGTTCTAATGTGCAGAACCCCCAGAATAATAATATTCCCAATAAAGTGGCTGCGGCGCCCTCTAAAAGCCCCGGACACCGGTATACCAGTTTTATGGTATAATCTCCCTTTTCCAATCTAACACCTAAAAAACCTTGCAATATTCTAAGGCTCTCCGCCTTCTTTCCATTGACATATATCGTCCACCCCTCGTCATAGGGAATGGAGGTCATCAAAACGCCGGCCTTCTGCGGAGATACGGTTCCCTCAATTCTCGTATCGCTGTAATCCGTAAGCTCCATGCCCTGGCTGGACAATACCTGATAAAAGCTTAAAAACTGTTCCCTTTCAAATTCCATCGGATAGCAGTAAAGGGTACCGCTCAAATTCTCTCCGTCATTTAAGATAAACTGGATATCCACAAGCTGCCCTGCCTTTACCTCCCCCACATGGAATATCTGTCCCTGATAGCGGTCAAAGGCGACCTCGTTGCCGTCAATCAATAAGGCAATCTTATGCACATTGGTACCCCGGCAATTCATATACAAATCCATATCATAGGGCACCGTATACACCATATCGGCGCGCCCGCTGTCGTTGGCATTGCTATAGTCCGCATTATTGGCGTCTTTAAGCACCACATTCATATTCGTGCCATAGGCATTTACCTGCAATGGCTCCGAAATACTGGAAAACACCGGTTCAATCCCGCTTAAGGCCCCGCACAACTCATTCTGTACCGTAAAGGGGCCGTTATCCCCGGTATCAAAAGTCAATATATCTTCATTCACCATATACCCTAAGGGCAGGATATACGGATTCTTATATACGGAAATATGCTCCTCGTCTGCAAAATGGTCCATATCCACATTGACGAAATCCCCGTCCCTGGTATAGACAAACTTCACGCCAAACAGCGCATTGGTCACCGGCGTCGCCCCATAGTAAAGATATTCGTTGGCCCCGGTATAAAACCCTAAATCCGCCATAATATCCACTAACTCCCCACGGACGGTAGAGCCGAAAATCCCCACGCTTTTCAAATTATACCAGGTAGCCTCATCCACAAACAAGGGCTCTAATATATCGGACCGGTAAAAGGTCTCAGCGCCTTCCTCCACCCGTTCCTTTAACGATAGAAACGTATCCGTATCCCCGTAATAATATTCCGGCTCCGAAGTCCCTACCTGCCGGAACGCAAAGAGCCCGTTAGCCGCCATCTCAAGCAGGGAAACCATGGTAAGCAGCGCCATGCAAAAAGCCCGTTTCCCCGGCAGTTCCATATGCAGAATAAACAGAATCAAATATATAGTCAAAAGGCAGCCGGTTGCCAGATAAACCTTGCCGTCATAGGTAACCTCTGCATGGTAATAACAGTAAACCAAAAACCATATATTAACCATATAGGCTAAAACCAGTACCGGCAGCCGTATCTGCCGCCGCTTCAAATACACCTCATAGGCCATGATAATCAGCAAAAAGATATATAAAAAGGCAAACCGGTTGGGAATGCCATACTGGTTATGAAAGCCGTGCCAGATATAGTTGAGCATCTGATTATTAAAGCTAATCACAAACAGCACCAGTAACAGGCCGTATTTTATCTTTTTCCCCAGAGAGATATCCCGGATAAAAAAGAACATCATTGCCAGCATTATGGTAAAAATCCCGCAGTACAGGTTCGTTCCCCCATCCCCTACCTGATTGGTCATCACCTCGGAACAGAGCAGGTGGGAACGCAGGGTATCTACAAAGGAGCCGTAAAACTTCCAATCCGGCAGGCCAAATTCCGCGGAGGCCGTAGTCATGATTCCCTTATAAGCCGGCAGCAGCACTACCGCGCCCATGGCCGCGGCAATCAGGGAGGAGGCCGCAAACCGCAGACCTTTAAAGAAAAAATCTTTTATGCCCTGAAAGGAAAAGGTAAAAAACCACAGCACCAAAAACAGGCAAATCATAAAGCTGATATAGTAGTTACAAATAAAACTATATAGCAACGCCAGAATATACATCCGGCTGTCCTTTTTCGTAAACATCTTCTCCATTCCCAGAATAATTATGGGAAAAATGAAAATGCAGTCCAACCACATCAGGTTCCAGTAGTATCCCACCACATAACTGCTGAATGCATAGAACAGGGAGAATACAATTATCCCCGGATTCTTTACCGGCTTTTTCCCTGTATGCATCAAAAAATAAGCAAAACAAAGCGCCGCAAGAATTATCTTAATCGTAATAATCACATTCAACGCCATGGGTAAATGGGACTTGGCGCACAGCATAATCAACAAATTGAACGGACTGGACAGATAGTAAGACCACAGGGATAAAAAGTTGTTGCCCAGACCTACATCAAAGGTATACTGCAGGCTTTCTAAACCTTTCAGCTTTTCCTGATACTCGGAAAAAAAGGGAAGGTACTGGTGGACTCCATCGACCACGACAAGGCATTTATCCCCGAAAGGACCTACCTCCCCAATGCACCATGCTCCAAGCATCATCAGCACCGCAATGAAAAATGTAGCGGTATATACATATTTATCCTTTAGAAATTCTGTCAATCGGTTCATGTTATCTGTATCTTCATCTACTTCCGCAAATATTTTCCTATCATATATAGACAGGGTTAAGCCCCTGCGGCTTCCCTCATCATGGAAACGACTCTGTCATATTCCAGCGCGCCTCCGAATAAATCCAGAGCGCTGCCAATCGTCACATTTACCCGCCCTTTTCCCAGACGGCGGATTATCTCAATGTCGTCATAAGCGCCTACCCCTCCGGCGTAGGTAACGGGAATACTGCCATATTCCCCTAACAGGCTGACTAACTCCTGTTCCACGCCCTCCGCTTTGCCTTCCACGTCTACCGCATGGATTAAAAATTCATCGGCGTATTCCTGCAGCCGCTCAAGAGTGACCGGAGACACTTCTTCCCTTGTAAACCGCTGCCAGCGGTCTGTCACAATATAATATCTGCCGTCACGCTTACGGCAGCTTAAATCCAAAACCAGATGCTCCCGCCCTACGGCTTTTACCAAAGCCCCAAGCCGGTCATAGTCTACTATGCCGTCCCGGAACACATAGGAGGTGACAATCACATGGCTGGCCCCCATGTCCAGAAACCGGCCCGCATTCTCCGGGGTAATCCCGCCTCCAAGCTGCAGCCCGCCCGGATATTCGCTAAGAGCTTTCTTTGCCTGTCTGACGTCCTCGTCATAATAGGGCGTTCCTGCCTTATTCAACAAAA
Organism: uncultured Lachnospiraceae bacterium; assembly: GCA_947629565.1. Taxonomy (GTDB): domain Bacteria; phylum Bacillota; class Clostridia; order Lachnospirales; family Lachnospiraceae; genus CAG-590. The sequence goes on along the minus strand of CANREG010000009.1, from coordinate 42,827 downwards.
TGATATGTCCGCCCGAAAGACCTGCCTTCTTATATAATCCGGCAAAAAAGGATGCGTCCTGCCGGGCCACATAATTCTCTTTGGCCTGATTGCCGGCGTCTGATAAGGTGCCGCCCACAATCTGTTTGACTTTCCCGTTATGTATATCAATGCAAGGTCTGAACTGCATGGCATATGCTCCTGATGATTTCCTAAATGTATAACCAGCTTTATAGTATCACATTTCCTGCATAAATACAACAAAAATGCACACCTGTCTACTTTTTTGGCTGGTCCTTGTTTAGTTCCTTTTTCACAGCAGTAATCCCCTTTTCAAATTGGGCAAACGCCGGATATTGACGCCTTACTGCGTATAGCTTTCCCGACAGCACAGAATTCATCTTTTTCATAAACAGGCCATCCTGAATTTCTTGGTATATTCTATGCAGCGGGAAGCATATTATTTCATGCTTCCTGTGCGATTTCCATACGGCATATGGCATTGCCCTTTTCCACAAACCGCTGCTCATATTCGGTCATCACATTGTCTTTTGCAAACTCCGAATGATGCAGGTCAAAGGTATGGTTCAAAAGCTTCCAGCCCGGCGCCGCCTCTGCCTCCTCCAAAGAAAAATCAAAAAGCTCCCGGTTATCGGTCTTAAATATGATATGCCCTTCTCTTTTTAAAATCTTCGCATAACGCTCTAAAAACTGCCGGGACGTAAGCCGCCGCTTGGCGTGTCGGTCTTTCGGCCAGGGATCCGAAAAATTCAGATAAATCCGGGACACCTCCTCTTTGCCGAAAACCTCCGCAATATGCTCTGCCTCCATACGGATAAACAAGACATTGGGAAGCTCTGCCTCCTCCTGTTTTTCAATCGCGCGAATCAGCACAGAGGAATATTTCTCAATTCCCACATAGTTCACCTCCGGGTGAGCCGCCGCCAATGTCATCAGGAACTGTCCTTTACCCATGCCGACCTCGATGTGTATCGGATTGTCATTTCCAAAAAGGGAATTCCATTTCCCCTGATATTCTGTCTCATTTTTTACCGTAAAGGGGCTCTCCGCAATCACGTCTCTGGAGCCCGGTACATTTCTAAGCCGCATAATCTATCCTTCCTTTAGCTGTCGTCCATCCCGCTTTTTTCTTATTTAAAAAGCAGACAGAGAACTCTATCTGCTTTTTTCTCACTGCCGGTTATTTCCTGTTCCGCCGCTTTAGGTTCTCTAAGGAATGCATCTTGCCTGCATCCTTTGACTGGGGCAGAACCTTTGGTTGCTGTCCCATATTCTCATAATAAGCGCCCTTAATCTCTCCTGCAAGCTGCTTGGTACAGTCCGCGCAATATCTTCCAAACCGCAGGGCGCACCCGCATCGTTCACATTTGATGTATATCTTGCTTCCTTCCGGAATCTCCAATCTCCCGTCCCGTAAAAATACATTAATTACGTTAATGGAAATCCCCGTGTCCTCCGCAATCTGCACCGCCGGCGTCACGCCGTTCTTTTCCAGATACTGCTTAATCTTCCCAAAATCGTCCATCTCTGTTTCGCCGCAGTCGTGGCATTTGTATGTTCCGTTGCCCTCATAGAAAAGCTTTCCTCCGCATTTTCTGCAAATTACCGGAACGCTTTCCAGAAAAAATTTTTGAAATTCGTTATCCATACCCGTTCCCCCACTTATTGATATCCCTCATTTTTATGTCGCTTTATTCATTGTAACACAGAAAATGATTTTTTGAAATGCCCTTTTTTCTTTTGATTTTTGATTTGATTTTTTAGATTGTGTCAACGTAAAAAAGGCACCCGCTCCAAAGCGGATGCCCAAACATCATCGCTATTTGCCCTGCAAAAATTCCCGCACGTCGCTCTCAGACGGCATAACCCGCAACGCGCCTTTTTTTGTTGTAATAATAGAAGCCGCCGCATTTGCGAACCGCAGCATCTCATACAGCTTCCGCTCATCAAGCTTCTCTAAGCCGTTTTCTAACACATAGTTTAACACGCACGCCATAAAGGTGTCCCCGGCGCCGGTTGTTTCAACGGTATTTTCATTCGGAAAAGAAGGACACTGCGCCTTGTATTCTTTATAATACGCCATGCTGCCGTTTTTGCCCATCGTGGCGCAGATTAACGGCGTGTGGTATTGTTCTCTGATTTTCTGCACGCCCTGGTCAATGTCCGATGCGCCGGTAAAAAATGCGATCTCGTCGTCAGAGATTTTTAAGATATCGCACTGCTCAATACCGTATCCTATTTTTTCCCTTGCCACATTTAAGTCCTTCCAAAGGGGCGGGCGCAAATTGGGATCAAAGGAGATCAGCGCGCCCGCCGCCATTGCCGCTTTTACAGACATTTTCGTTGCGCGCTCCGCTTCCCCGCGCGTCATGGACAGACTGCCGAAATGAAAAATCTTTGTATTGCCTAACAGGGAAGTATCCACCTCATCTTCCTTAAGCATCGTATCCGCTCCCGGATTCCGATAAAAGGAAAAGCTGCGGTCCCCGTCCGGCGCATTGTGGACAAACGCCAATGTCGTCGCATTTTCGCTGTCCATAATCAGATTGCCGATATCAATGCCCTGTTCCGACACTGCGCGGCGCAGTAATTCCCCAAAGGAATCCCTGCCGACTTTTCCGATAAAAGCCGTCTTTTTCCCTAATTTCTGCAGCATTGCCAATACATTGCAGGGCGCGCCGCCCGGATTTGCCTCATAGAAAGGGTTTCCCTGGCCGCTTACGCCGCTCTCGGTAAAGTCCACCAGCAGCTCTCCCAGCGCCGTTACATCATATTTTTTCAAACAGAACACCATCCTTTCCCTAATTCAGTGCAATCCCGTACTTTTCTATATTGACGAGCGCCGTTCCGTCGCATGTAAATACAATATCTTTTGCAGACGGCGGCGTAAAATAAATCGAGCTAAATGCCTGCGCACCGTCGTTGATAAACAGCTCTGCCGAAAATACGTCCAGAATCAGGCGGAGTTTTAACGTCTTTTCCGGCTTTTTGATAGGTATGCTCCTCCGGCACACCACGTCCCGCGTCATTCCGCAATATGTGCGGTCATATTCAATCATTCCGCCGGTGCGTTGATAGCAGACTTGCGTGAAATGCGTTTCGTCCTTTGCAAACTGAATGGAGAACCGTTCAAAATCTCCACCGAGGATTTCCAGCGTCAGATCCAGCACCCGTCCCTCCACACCCGGTATCACACAGGTTCCGGAGATTTCCCTGTTGCCGCAAAGCACCGGCGCTGTCCGGTATTTTTCCAGCTCCCGGACAGGATTTTGATATAACACGCCGTCCCGCAGTTCTAACTCCCTGGGAACCGTCATCATTCCATTCCACTTTTGAGTGGCCGGTTTAATAAGCATATCCCACGACTGCATCCATGCAATCATAATCCTGCGTCCTTCTTTTGTCCGCAATGTCTGCGTCGCATAAAAATCTGTCCCATAGTCCAGCAGGACAACCTGCTCGTATTCCAGGCGGAAATTTTTTCTGTCGTAGGTTCCAATCACTGCTATCGACTGACTTCCATTGTGAAACTCTTTTCCATCCGCCTGCATATCCATCGGGGAAACCAGCAGGACATGTTTGTCTCCCATCCGGAAAAAATCCGGACATTCCCACATCGTACCATACCTGCCCTGATTGTCGGCCAGCACAGATACATATCTCCAATCCGTCAGATTCTCCGAGGTAAACAAAACGACCTGTCCGTTCCCCTGTTCATTCCTGCTGCCCGCCACGAGATAATACCGCTCTCCCTCTTTCCAGATTTTCGGATCCCTGAAATCTTCTCTGGAAAAACCGTCGGGAAGCTGTCCGCCTGAAATGACGGGATTTCCCTTTACCTTATTATAGCAGAGCCCGTCGCCTATTGCCAGACATTGCTGCTGGAGCGTTTCCTTTGTCCCGTCTTCTTTTTTTGTCTCCTTCACTCCGGTATACACTAACGCATGCCCGTCCGCAGTCTCTACCGCACTGCCAGAAAAGCATCCGGCAGCGTCGTACTCCTGATCCGGCGCTAATGCGACAGGGAGTTCCTTCCAGTCGATAAAATCATCGGAAACACAGTGTCCCCAGTGCATCGGTCCCCAGACTTCGCTATACGGGTGGTATTGATAAAATAAATGGACCTTCCCCTGATACACAGAAAAGCCGTTGGGATCGTTCATCCAGCCTACCGGCGGAGTAACGTGGAACACCGGTTTTTCCTCTTTTCCGATTCTGTGTTCATTCTGATATTGGTTTGCTCTCTCTAATGGCGTCATTTTCGTTTCATCTCCTTCCTGAAATCTTTGTGCAGGTGAATCTGCCATCATAGCCATTTGTGGCACTCCGGCACAAACAGCCGCATATAAGGCGTTTTTACAGAGCAATCGCCGCCTCTGTTTTAGGATCAAAGAAATGCATCTTATGCGGCACCATGACAAACTCCACTGCATCGCCAATCTCACTCACTTCATATTTAGATACTCTTGCTACTGTCGTGATCCCGCCAAATGGAAAATAAAGATTGTTCTCATTCCCCATAATCTCTGTGTTCTCAATCGTCGCACACTGTTTGTCTGCTCCGTACAGCTCCATATTTTGTTCGTCGAGCTTAATGTCCTCCCCGCGGATCCCCATGATCAGCTCCTTGCGGGGACTTAACTTTTCTGCGAGCCTTTCCGGCAAATTGATCGTTCCTCCCCCTTCAAAGGAAAGCGTATTCCCCTCCAGCTTTACCGGATAAAAATTCATCTGCGGCGAACCGATAAACCCTGCCACAAACTTGTTGACCGGATGCTCATACACCTCCATCGGCGCGCCTGTCTGCTGGATCACGCCGTCCTTCATAATCACAATCCGGTCAGCCATCGTCATCGCCTCTACCTGGTCATGCGTTACATAAATGGTCGTGCTGCCTAATGTGCGGTGCAGTCTGCTGATCTCATTTCTCATGCTGACTCTGAGCTTTGCATCTAGATTTGACAGCGGCTCATCCATCAGGAATAATTTGGAATCCTTTACAATGGCTCTTCCCAAGGCAACCCTCTGTCTTTGTCCGCCGGACAGATTTTTCGGTTTTCTGTAGCGGTACTCCTCCAAGCCAAGCACCTTAACCGCCCAGTCCACCTTTTTTTTGATCTCATCTGCCGGAACTTTCATATTTTTTAATCCATAGGAAATATTTTTTTCTACGGACATATGCGGATACAGCGCATAGTTTTGGAACACCATCGAAATGCCCCTGTCCATCGGCGCAATTTCATTCATCTTTTTTCCGTCAATATAAAGCTCCCCACTGCTGATTTCTTCAAAGCCTGCAATCATGCGCAGCGTTGTCGACTTGCCGCATCCCGACGGTCCGACAAAGGCGATAAACTCATTTTCTTCGATTGACAGGTTAAAATCGGCAACTGCATTTTTATCCATTTTATCATATTTTTTACATACATTCTTTAATTCAACATATCCCATTTTTTAGCCCTCCTTTGATCCTGTTGACACAACGCCTTCTACAATCTGTTTTGAGAAAAATGTATAAATAATAATAACCGGTATCGTGACTAAGGTAATCACTGCAAGCGTCTGCCCCATCGTTGTATTTTCATTTGCCGTAATCGCATTTAATCCAATCTGCGCCGTCAGCAAATCGCCGGATGTAAATACCAGAGAAGGCCACAGATAATCGTTCCAGACATTCAAAAAAGTAAATACGCTTACCGTAGCAACCACGCTTTTTGACATTGGAAGCACCATCGTAAAAAAGTATTTAATCGGGCTGCAGTGGTCTAACTGGGCCGCCTCGTATACATCATCCGGCAGGCTGACAAAAAACTGGCGAAACAGAAAAATATTAAACGGGCTTACGATCATTGGCAGGATATAACCAACCACATTATTTAGCAGCCCTAGTTTTGCAATAAAGAAAAAATGTATCGTAATGATTGTTTCCATAGGAACGATCATCAAAAGCATAATGATCATCAGCCAGCGCTCTCTGAACGGAAATTTTATCTTTGCCAGCGCATATCCCGCCAGCCCGTTCACGATCACACCAAGCACGATCAATACCGCCGCATAAAATAACGTATTTACCGTATACTTTAAAAAAGAAGTATTGGTCAAAACAGTAATGTAATTGTCAAAAAAGTTTCCGTTTAAGGCGGGCGGGATAAAAGCCGCCAGAGAGTTCATATCCCTGGTGATTGCCGCATCGGTCTTAAAGGAATTTGCCGCCATCCAGATGACCGGAAACAGAAAGAGCAGGGAGGCAGCCAACATAACAACAGCCAGAATCCAATCACAAATTTTTTGCTTTCTTGTTTTCATGTTTTTCCTCCTTATCCCTGGTCAAGATGGTCTGGATCACCGTCAGTATCATAACAAATACGGCAAATACAATCGCCATCGTTGACGCCAGTCCAATTTCCCAGTTTACCGTGCCTGTTTCATAGATATCATATACCATTGTATAGGTGGAGTGGGAAGGTCCGCCGCCCGTCATGACCATGGGCTGTACTAACATGCGGAACGCCCCGATTGTAATCGTGATAAATACAAAAATACACAATGGTTTTAACTCTGGCAGCGTAATATCCTTAAATTTCTGCCAACTGGTCGCATGATCCATCTCCGCCGCTTCATATAAAGCCGGATTGATCGCCTGCAGTCCACCTAAGAAAATGATCATCTGGTAGCCAACGCCCTGCCATGCGCTCATTATGGCAATCGCCGGAAGAGCCTGCGACGAGCTGTTGATAAACGGCTGAGCCGGAATACCAAAATTTGCCAAAATGGAATTTAAAATGCCCTCCGGTCCGTAAATCTGTACCCACAGCGTAGACACAACTGCCAAAGACATCACTACCGGAATAAAAAACGCCACCTTAAAATATCGCTTACAGTGCGTGACCTTGTTGATCAAAAGGGCGAGCCCCAGGGAGCCAAGTCCCTGAAGCGGCACAATGATGATCACAAAGCATACCGTATTGATAAAAGCCTGCCTGAAATCTTCATCATGAAAAATCTGAAAAAAATTGTCCAATCCCACAAAATGAGTTAAAGCCGGATTCAGAGCAAAAAAATCGGTAAAACTGAAGATGAGAGTAAGTATCATCGGCAGGAACAAAAAAACCGTAAGAAGCACCAGCGCCGGTCCAAAAAACGCCATGCCTAAAATGGATTCTGATTTTTTCTTCATATCATTTCACCATATAACGCTTTAACTTCGCGTTAATCCTTTCTACCGCTTTATCCAGTTCCGTCTGCGGATCTGCACCGCTTAAGACGCAATTTTCAAGCACCTGCTGAAAAGATGTGCTTACCTGCGGATAAACAGGCGTTTTCGGGCGCGGGTGTCCTTTTTCCCGCAGCTGCTCATACAATGCCCTGCAATTCTCGTCACTTTTAAACTCCTCGCACTGTTCAAACGCTTCAAAGGTGGACGGCAGGTTTTTGGTCGTCTTCCACAATGCAATGCCGCTCTCTGCGTTTGTCATGCATTTCACAAGCTCCGTCGCACCCTTGATATCATCCGTTTTCGTGGAGGCTGCAAATGCCCAGGAGCCGCTCGGCGCATATCTTCCTCCGTCCCAGTGATCGCCTACGATATAAGGCGCGACTCCCAAATTGACATCCGGATAGCTCGTATAGATCGTATTTAATTCCCATGGTCCGCAAAATTTGAATGCCGCGCGGCCACTCTCAAACAGATTGCTGACAGGCACCTTAGACATATACCCATCCGCTAATAACGTTTTAAAATACTCAATCGTCTCGACGTTATCCGCATTGTTGAAAATCCCATCTACCTTTAAGCCGTCCTTGCTAGTGATATCCTGTCCGTTTGACCAGAAAAACGGCGCATAGTTAAATATCGTTTCCTCTCCAATCGGGAAAGTCATATCCAGAGCGTACCCTTTCAACGAATCCGTCACGGGTTTCACCTTCTCAAGAATCTCAAGGAACTGGCTGAAGGTCCACGGATGTTCGGCGTCCGGGATTTCTACGCCCGCTTTTTTTAGTATATCCTTATTGCAATAAAGTCCAACCGTGGATTCCATGGCGCCTAGTGCATACAGCTTTCCGTCATAGGTTCCCTGGTCAATGATCGTTGCGAGATATCTGCTCTTTTCTTCTTCCGTCAGAGGAGCTAACGGCTGAATGATTCCGTTAGAAGCATAGGTCGCGATGTTCGGTCCGTCAACCGTTAAAACATCCGGCAGCCCTCCCGACATAACAGAAGCATTGATCTTATCGGAATATCCGCCTCCGCTGTCATTTCTTGGAATAAATTCAATATCCGCAAAATAGGTTCCGTCAAACTGTTCGTTAAACCGGTCTACCGCATCACGATAACATTTTCCCTCGTTGGTATCCTCAATGCAGTGTACCCAGATGGAAAGATATTTTTCGCCCTGATCATATCCCGTAACATCGCCGGGCTCCGGCTCGGACTGCCCGCAGCCTGTGAGACTGGCAGCCAAAACGCTGAAAATGAAACAAAACAAAATTTTTGTTCTCATCTGCATAACCCCTTTCTGTTAAATTTACCGTAATAATATGCGCATATTGATAACCGGTTACGTAACCGGTTACTTTACTGGTTATGATACGCCTGTATTCTGCATTTGTCAATATCCTTTTTTCAAAAAAATAACCGGTTACGTAATCGGTTACTCTTGATTTTCAGAAATCCCCCTGTTATAATGGGGCATGACAGATGATTGCAGCGGTTTTTAATCGTTTTGCAATGACCTGTAGGAACATGAATCATAACGGGAGGCGTATCATTTTGAAACAGAAAAAAGTAACCTTTGACGATATCGCAAAGTACACAGGTTTTTCCAAAACGACGATTTCAAGATATTTCAATCATCCGGATTCCTTAACGGTTGAGAATCAGGACAAGATCGCAGACGCCCTAAAGGAGCTGAATTATCAGGAAAATAAACTGGCAAAGGTACTGGCAAATGGACAGAGCGAATTTATCGGCGTAATCATCCCAAATTTTTATCTCGGCTATTTTTCTGAAATGCTGAATTGTATTTTAAGCACATATGAGCAGTTTGGTTACAAATTTCTTGTTTTTATCGGGGGAAACAACCGGGAAAGCGAGCGAAAATACATCGGAGAGCTGCTTGCCTACAAGATCGAGGGACTGATCGTATTAAGCCACACGATCCCCTCTAAGGAGCTTGCCTCCTATAACATCCCTATCGTCGCAATCGAACGGGAGGATGAGTATGTAAACAGCGTCAATACCAATAACTATATGGGCGGCGTCCAGGCGACCAATCTTCTCTATAAAAACAACTGCGACGTCCTTCTTCATATCAACTCTGATATGCCGGAGGATATTCCCGCCTATAAACGGATTACGGGCTTTTTGGATATATGCAGGGACCACGGCTTAAATCATGAACTGATCCTTAGGGATTTTGGAAACTCCTATTCGGAAACAAAGTCCTGTCTTGAAGAAGTATATCAATATATCAAGGAGAAATATCCGGGCAAAAAAAAGGGAATCTTTCTGGCTAACGACACCCACGCCAGCATTATGCTGAACCTGATTTTCCGCGAATACGGCAGACTCCCGGACGAGTACCGGCTTGTTGGCTTTGACGACTCCCCGATTGCCGTGGAATCCGTTCTTCCCATCAGCACCGTAGGACAACAGATTGATAAAATCGCTTATACCGCCGTAGAACTTTTGGTGGAACAGATGAACGAGCGGAAAAAACGCCGCCCACAACCGCAAAAAGAGCTTCTCCATAAAGAGATCACTCCTGTTTTAAAGCTTCGTGACACTACGGATAATCCGTGAACCAAAAAAGTCTTGGTTGTTTGACTAGTTGACACGTTTCTTCAGATATAATAAAATAATGATAATTATGTTTTTTGTTATAAGGAGCCTTATTTCATGAAGAAGATAGCCGCCGTTTTGCTGGCATTGATAATCAGCTTTACGCTTTCTGTCCCCGTCCGGGCAACAGAAACCACGGAAGCGACAACTGAACATCCGGAAACCACGGAATACCCGGAAGATCCGTCCAGAGAGCCGGATTTGGTTTCCAACGCCGCTATTGTGATGGAGGCTTCCACCGGACAGGTACTCTATGAGAAAAATGCCCATGACAAAAAATATCCCGCCAGTATCACCAAGATTTTAACCGTCGCTCTTGCATTAGAGCACAATGTAGACTATAACGAAATGATTACCATGTCGGAAAACGCTATCTGGGATGTGGATTTGGACAGCACGCGAATCGGCTTAGATGTGGGAGAACAGGTTACCATCGGAGATTTGCTGAACGCCACCATGATACAGTCGGATAACAACTGCGCCTATGCGCTGGCAGAGTATGTGTCCGGAGACATTGTATCCTTTGCCAAACTGATGAACGAAAAGGCTGCGGAGATTGGCTGCGAAAACACCCATTTTGTAACGCCCAACGGCCTGCATGATGATAACCACTACACCACCGCCTATGACATGGCGCTGATTACCCGGTATGCCCTGCAAAATAAACAGTTCCGCGAGTTGGCAGGCACCCTGTCCTACACGGTTCCCGCCACCAATTTAACGGACGAGACCAGAGTGCTCTGGAACGGCAATAAAATGATTAATCCGGCGTCGGCGCATTATTACGAATACTGCGAGGGCGGCAAGACCGGTTACACTATGACGGCCAACAATACCTTAGTTACCTTCTGCAAAAAAGATAATCTGGAATTAATCTGCGTTATCCTTGACTGCGACGGTTCCCAGTATGCTTATACGGACTCCAAAGCGCTTTATAACTACTGTTATAATAATTATTCGTATTTTTATCCCCTGTCGGACTTTTCTTTTTCCACAGAGGAGGAAATGCCGGAAGACGTCAATGTCATACTCAACAATTACTATTCTAACTTAAACCATGAAATGTTTGATTTAGAGGTAGATACAAATTATTCCCTGCTAATCAATAAATCTGTGGATACGACTAAAATTGAACGCAATATCACATTTTATGACCAGGCGAAGGACAATGTGCTTGGAGAAATCATTTTCTCCTATGACGGAGAGCAACTCGGCTCCACGCCGATTACCAGCTCAACGCCTTCCCTCTCTACCGCTTTGACAAAGGAAAAGACAGAGGAAAAACCCTCCCTGTGGTCAAGAGTCAAAAAGGTACTCTTTACCCTTCTCATTGTAGTTGCGGCGCTCATTGCCGTACTGGCTGTCTATCTGGTCATTGCCGCCATTATCCGCAATGTGAGAAGGCGACGACGCAGCCGCTACAGACGAAGACGGCGGCGCAGAAGAGACGACGATTATTACTTTTGATAAAGAAGGAATACTATGCCAAAGGATGAAACCAACCCATTAAACATCATAGAGGAAGCCAACGCCAGGACTTTAGATTACTTTAACAAAACCTACGTCGATAATTTAGAGCTGGTGCAAAGTTTAAAGACGGAGCTGTTTGAATTGGAGGTACAGATTGAAACGCTGGAAAAGACCAGAGAGCTTTACTCCTATCCCAGCGAGAACCGCCGCAATGTGTTTTCCCCCTTTGCCGGAGAAAATGACCGCAGCAGCACCAGAGGGCAGCAGTTGGAATTACAGATTAAGGATTTGACAGACGCTAAGCAAAGTCTGGAAAACCGGATTGCCTCCCTGGAGGAAGATGTGGCATTTTTTAAGGAACAGGTAGCCATGCTCTCTAAGGCCGGCAAATGTATCCACACCGTTTTGGTAGGCAGCCGGGACGGAGATTCCGATTTGTCCTTAGAGGGAGATGACGGCATTGAGTTTATCAACACCGAAGCGGAGACGGATTCTGCCAACCACCCGTACGCCATGTTTATGTTAGAGGATTACGAGCACTACCTGTACGCTTCTGCTTTAGACCAGAATATTAAGCAGGAATTGATTTCCAGCCTCAATAAATTAGATGTGTTAAAATGGCTTTTGCACTCGGATATCGGGCGGGCAAAGGTGACGCTCGATGAAGTTCACACCTCCCAGCAGTCCGTTTTAGAGGCTTTGGACAAAGTGTTAGAACAGCTAAATTACAACATTGACACCAAGCAGCCCATATGGGACCAGATTAATAAGCTGATTTCCGGCTACCAGCAGCAGCATCCGGAATGTGTCATTGACTATTCCTGTGATTGTACAGAACACGATTTAAACCTTCCGTCCGTCATTACGATCCGGCTTATTAAAATGCTGACAGAAATATTTGATAATATATTTAAACACTCCAATGCCAATAAGATTACTGCCAAAATCTTTATCAGCAGCCGCCTTATTGACGTCTATGTCAATGACAACGGCGTCGGCATTCCGGAGGATTACCTTGACCGCTCTGACTTTAGCTCCGGCCTTCACAGGCTCCACGAATTAATCTACCGGTTAGACGGCAAACTACAGATTCAGGGAGATTTGATTTCCGGCACCAATGTACGGTTTTCCTTCCCGATAAAGCGGTAAATACCGGAGAAATATTTTGCAAAACCCATTTGCGCCATAATCAACATAGAGAATAAAGGAGGATTATTTGCTTTATGAAAGAACAGATTATACAGCTTATCGTCAACGCTTCCGATTTAGATACAGAACTGGTGAGAGGAATTTTGGAAATTCCACCGAAGGCGGATATGGGAGATTTTGCCTTTCCCTGTTTCCAGCTGGCAAAAACCATGCGCAAAGCGCCGCAGATGATCGCCGCAGAGCTTTCCGGCAAAATTGAAAAACCCAATATGATTGACCGGATTGAGGTACAGGGCGCCTACATTAATTTCTTTTTAAAGAAGGAATTGTATGTGAAATCCATGTTAGATGCGATTGATGTGGAGAATTTTGGTTCCTCCTCTGTTGGAAACGGAAAGACCATCTGCATCGACTACTCTTCTCCCAATGTGGCAAAGAATTTTCACGTGGGACATCTGCGGACGACCATTATCGGCAATTCCCTATATAAAATCTATGAAAAGCTGGGGTATCAGGTAGAACGGATTAACCACTTAGGCGACTGGGGCACCCAGTTCGGCAAATTAATCGTCGCCTACAAAGCCTGGGGAAGCAAGGAGGCTGTAGAAAAAGACGGCGTGGCAGAGCTGATGCGCCTCTATGTGGAATTTCACAAAGCCGCAGAACAGGACGACTCCTTAAACGACCAGGCAAGGGAATGGTTTCACCAGATGGAAAATGGCAACGAGGAAGCGCTGTCCATCTGGCAATGGTTTGTGGATATCAGTCTTAAGGAATACAAAGGCACCTATGCACTACTTGGCATGGATTTCGACCACTATTTAGGGGAAAGCTTTTACCGGGATAAGACGGGGGAGGTGGTAGACCGGCTTGCCGACGCCGGATTGCTGCAGGAAAGCCAGGGCGCGCAGATTGTGGATTTGGAAGCCTACGATATGCCTCCCTGCCTGATTACCAAAAAGGACGGCAGTTCTATCTATGCCACCAGAGATTTAGCCGCTATTTTCTACCGCAAAAAAACATGGAACTTTGACAAATGCCTGTATGTTACCGGACAGGAACAGAAGCTGCACTTCGCGCAGGTATTTAAAGTGGTGGAGCTTTTGGGAAACGACTGGGCTAAGGACTCTCTGGTGCATATTCCATATGGACTGGTAAGCTTAGAAGGGGAGAAGCTGTCTACCCGAAGCGGCAATATCATCTATGCCGAAGATATTCTGTTAGAAGCTATCGATAAAGTAAAACAGATTATTGCCGAAAAGAATCCCCAATTAGAGGATAAAGAACAGGTTGCTAAGACGGTAGGTGTCGGCGCAATCATCTTCCATGACCTATATAACCAGAGAATTAAAGATGTTTCCTTTAAATGGGAAAAGGTATTAAACTTTGACGGAGAGACCGGCCCTTATGTACAGTATACCTACTGCCGCTGCGCCAGTATTCTCCGCACCGTATCCTATGACAGCAAAGCCCCCATTGATTACAGCCTGCTGTTAGATGAGGAAGCCGTTGCGCTGATTAAGGAAATCAACCGTTTTCCCCAGGTCGTTCTGGATGCGGCAGACCGCTATGAACCTTCTGTTGTCGCTCGTTTTGCCATGGATGTGGCTCAGGCTTTCTCCCGGTTCTACAATGCCTGCCGGGTAAATGTGGAGGAGGTCGCTCTGCGCAACGCAAGAGTGAAGCTCGTTTCCCTGACCAAAACCACTTTAAAGGACGCTTTGGCGCTGCTGGGAATTGACTGCCCTGAGCAGATGTAATATTAACTGCGGTTAAATTTTGTTTCTTGTCAAAAAGATAGATTGCTTTTAGGAGGTTCCTTATGCTTCTAATTAAAAATGGTTATGTTATAGATCCGCTGTCCGGCAGAAAAGGGATTTATGATTTATTAATTGAAAATAAGGTGATTAAACGAATTGCCCCGTTTATTGATGATGAGGATTTATCCGAAGAGGAAAAAAAAGGGTTGGAGACCATTTATGCCGACAATATGATGATTGCTCCCGGTCTGGTGGATATCCATGTTCATTTCCGCGATCCCGGCTTTACTTATAAGGAAGATATCTATACCGGAGCAAAGGCGGCTGCAAAGGGCGGCTACACAACCGTTGTTTTAATGGCAAATACCAAGCCGGTTGTAGATAACGAAGAGACGCTTTCCTATGTAATGAACAGGGGACGGGAGACAGATATTCATGTCTACACCTGCGCCTCCATTACTAAGGGATTGCAGGGTAAGGAATTATCCGATATGCAGACCTTGAAGCAGGCCGGCGCAGTGGGCTTTACAGATGACGGTATCCCTCTTCTTGACGGAGAATTGGCTGCTGCCGCCATGAAACAGGCAAAAGAATTGCAAGTACCTTTGAGCTTTCATGAAGAAAATCCTGAATTTATAACCCATAACGGAATCAATCAGGGAAAGGCGTCAGCGTACTTTGACATAGAAGGTTCACCAAGAGCCGCAGAAATTGACTTGATTTACCGCGACCTGGAATTAGCGACTGAACTGGATGCTCCGATTAACATTCAGCACATCAGCACGCGAGAGGGCGTAGAATTGGTTCGTCAGGCTAAACTTGACCTTATCCGGAAACACCAGATCGAGCTTCCCCTTCCGAAGTCAAACGAAAACATGACAGATATTTCTAACCAGACTTTTTTAAACCAATCTGTCACACAGATAATACCGATGAAGGCCGCTCAATCCATTTCCATTCATGCCGAAGCCACCCCTCATCACTTTTCTCTAACCGAAGCTGCAACCATAGAACAAGGTGCGCTGGCTAAAATGAATCCTCCTCTCCGCACGGAGCAGGATCGTCAGGCAATTATCAAAGGCCTGCGGGACAATACCATTGATATTATTGCAACCGACCATGCTCCCCACAGTGCAGAGGAAAAAGCAAAACCAATTACGGAAGCGCCCAGTGGAATTATCGGATTAGAGACAGCTCTTCCCTTAGGAATAACCAATCTGGTAAAACCCGGTCATTTAACTTACATGGAACTGCTGGCTAAAATGACGATTAATCCCGCCAGATTATATCATCTGGATTGCGGTTATATTGCAGAGGGCGGACCGGCAGATTTGGTAATCTTTACCGACACGCCACAGACCATTACTTCTTTTCAGTCCAAATCCCATAACTCTCCTTTTACGGGACAGACCTTATCCGGAGAAGTTCAGTATACGATTTGTAACGGAAAAATTATATATCAAAAAGAAGGTTAATGTTTCACGTGAAACATTATTCAATAAATAGTGCTTTTTTATTTTTTCACACACTATATGTCGTCTTTCCTATTTTGCGTATTTGTGATAAAATAGGTATACTGCGGACTTAAAAATATGGTAATTATTTTATCTCTTTTTATGCGCCGCAGAGAATCCCAAGACAAAGGAAGTATATACAAATGGGAAGAATTATTGCAGTAGCAAACCAAAAAGGCGGCGTTGGCAAGACAACAACCTCTATTAATTTGGCTGCCTGTCTGGCAGAAAAAGGATTTAAAGTTTTAGCTGTGGATATGGATCCTCAGGGACATTTAACTACAGGCTTTGGTATTCAGAAGGACGAATTGGAATATACCATATATGATGTAATGTGTGAAAACTGTAACATAGGAGAAGCCTTACTCATTAATGTATTTCCGGGACTGAATCTTCTGCCCTCCAACCGGTATTTGGCCGGAGCCGAGGTCGAATTTATCGGCGAACCGGATATGCAGTATATTATCAAAAATCATCTTCAGAAAATCCGAGAAAAATTTGACTATATTATTATTGATTGCCCACCGGCCTTAGGAATGTTGACTATTAATTCCATGACTGCCGCTGATACGGTACTGGTGCCGATTCAATGTGAGTTTTTTGCACTGGACGGCCTTTCCCAATTGATATACACCATTGAATTAATTCAACAAAAGTTGAATAAGAATTTAAAGATTGAGGGCGTAGTATTTACCATGTATGATTCCCGAACCAATCTTTCTTTACAAGTTGTAGAAAATGTAAAAGAAAATCTAAATCAGAATGTATATAAGACAATTATACCGAGAAATGTACGATTAGCCGAAGCGCCCAGCCATGGTATGCCGATTATTACTTATGATCCCAGAAGCGCCGGTGCAGAAAGCTATCGCCTTTTAGCAGATGAGGTCATTACCAATATAAATGTTTAATATTATATTTCACATTGCACAATGTTTCACGTGAAACATTTTAGGAGGAAGGAAAATGCCGAAAAAAGGATTAGGGAATGGATTGGATACTATGCTGGGGGTAAATACCTCTCAAAATAAGCGCAACAGAACTGCAAAATCCGGAGCTGGCGAAGCAAAAGAAATTGTAAAAGAAGTCATCAAAGAAGTTCCCACAGAAATGACTTTAAAAATAAAAGACATTGAAATTAACAAAAAACAACCCAGAAAACAATTTAACGAGGATGCTCTTCAGGAATTAGCAGACTCCATATCACAGCATGGAATTATTGAACCTTTGGTTGTAACCAAAAAAGATAATTATTATCTGTTGGTGTCCGGCGAACGCCGCTGGCGGGCTGCCATGAAAGCGGGGCTAAAAGAGGTTCCCGTAGTAGTCAAGGATTACACCGACCAGGAAATATTAGAAATTGCCCTAATTGAAAACATACAGCGAGAGGACTTAAATCCAATTGAAGAAGCTCAGGCTTACCAAAAATTAATAGAAGAATTTAAACTTAAGCAGGATGATGTGGCAGAACGGGTATCCAAAAGCCGCAGCGCCATTACCAATATTCTTCGTCTGTTAAAGTTATCAAAAGAAGTTCAGGAAATGGTAATCGATGAAAAGCTATCCAATGGCCACGCCCGCGCGCTTTTACCGATAGAAGACGGCAAACTCCAATATGAAACCGCCTGCAGGGTTTTTGATGAACAGCTTTCTGTTCGGGAAACCGAGAAGCTCGTTAAAAAAATAGTTTCCCAACTCAACAATCCTCCCGAACCGGAAGAGGCGGCGGCCACATCAGAAGATTTGTCCTTCTTATACAAGGAATTAGAAGAAAATTTTAAGTACAAATTAGGCGCAAAGACAACTGTGAAGGCAAAAAGTAATGAAACCGGCAGAATCGAAATTGCTTATCATTCAAAAGAGGAACTGGAACACATAATGGAAAAAATATATTCCATTCAAGTATAAATGAGGATTATATCGTATGGAAACCAAAATTTTTGAATCCATCGGAATCAGTACCGATTGGATTGTTATCCTTTTAATTGTGATTGTATTTTTGCAATTTATATGGATATTGACAATTATTTCCAAATATAATAAATTAAATAAAAGATTGTCCAAATTCACTACCGGCAGAGACGCCGCTAATTTAGAAGAAGTAATTACAAAACGATTTTCGGAAATACGCCAGATTGTGAAAAATGAAAAGCAACAGAACCGGGATATTGATTTAATCAACGACAAGTTCTTAACGACCTTCTGCAAAATCGGTCTGGTAAAATATGACGCTTTTAAGGAAATGTCCGGCAAGTTAAGTTTTTCCCTTGCCCTGCTGACAGAGAACCACGACGGAATCATCATTACCTCCATGCATAGCAGAGAGGGCTGTTTTACTTATTGTAAGGAGGTAACCAACGAGGAATCCTACTATGTATTGTCAGAAGAAGAACGGCTGGCGTTAAATGTAGCCATGGGAAAAGACGGGGCAAAGGAAGCCGCTAAGGAAAGAGAAGAAAGAAAACCGGAAATTGGTTATTAGGGAGTGATCTTTCATGCATAGCTATTTACGGGCTATCGGATTCAGTAAAGTAAAAAGCAAAATTGAACAGAATAAAATTATTACTGCCGCATTAAACGACGCCACTTTTCGCCGTGAAATTGAAATCCGGTCTGACATTAAACTTGTACAGATTAACCGTTCTTTTGGCGGTCCACTGGGGATTTCCGTTGTCGGAGAATATGATAAGGAAGGTCTGTTTCACATTGATCATTCCTTCCCCTACTGCGCAGGCCACCATACCACCACGCAGAACGATATCCAGATAGAGCCCCACACAGATAAAGAGGCTTATTCCGGCGTGTGCGACGATTATAATCTGGGCATGACGCTCATCTATAACTTGCAAAACATTGTAGATTATGTGAGAAGCACCTGGCTCAATAACTATTACCATTCACCAAAAAGAGTAAAGTTCGGCGCTTTATCCATGGAGGGGCGTATCCTTTTTGGCGTACATTTAGACCATTTGGTCTGCCCTTATGACAAGCAACCCATCAGCAGCAAGGACCGCCAGAATTTAATTGCCAAGGCAAAGTCCGGCGACATGGACGCTTTGGAAAATTTAACAATCTGCGATATGGATATGTATTCTTTAGTGACTAAGAGAATCAAAGATGAAGACCTGCTGACGGTGGTAGAAACATATTTTATGCCCTACGGCATTGACAACGAACACTATTCCATTTTGGGAATCATTCAAAATATTGAACAAATTACTAATGAATTTTCCAACGAAATGGTGTATAATCTATCTATCATCTGTAATGACATACTGTTAAATGTTGCAATCAATGCTCTCGACTTGCAGGGCGAGCCTGCGATTGGCCGGAGATTCAAAGGAATTATCTGGTTGCAGGGACAGGTAGACTTTACCTGAATTTTCATGTATAATATAACAGACATTGTACCCGTAGTTAAATGGATATAACAATTCTCTCCTAAAGAATAATTGTGGGTTCGATTCCCGCCGGGTGCACTTTTGTATAAAGGAAGGAGGTATCTTATGAACATAAAAAAGTCTAATCTGACTTTCAGCGCCGTAGGTTTTGTGGCGTCCATTTTAATTTTGTTATATTTGATTCTGAATGTACCGAATATGATTCAGTTGATTATCGTCTTCGGGTTAATTGCTCTGGCAGATACATATTTTCTGGTGGACAGCATCGTCAAAAAGATTGACGAGATTTCCGAGGCGTCTATTGATAAGCAGACCGAGCTGGTTAAGGTGGAGAAAGGTATTTACTCCGTCGCCAAGCGGGAGGAGACTGCAGGCGGCAGACAGCATGAGGCGCTGTTACAACAGATTCAGCATTTAACGGAAGAAAATCAACGGTTGAATGCGCAGCTTATTGAACAGCAGAAACTTTGTACCAAGATTTTAGTAAAGAAGAATCAGGAGAATAATAACCGTACATTGAACAGCTCCGAACGGATTTCCAAACTGTTAGTTCAGTTGAATGGCAATACCTCCAGTACCTCTAAGGAAACCATGGAGGTGTTGGAAGAGATTAACAAGACTCTGGACACCTATTACAACAACAGTCAGGATAATGTAAGAAGAATGAGAGCAAATTAAAACCGGAAGGACCATAATATGAATTACATTGTTATGGATTTAGAATGGAACCAGTGTGCTTCCGGACACGCAAAGGAAAATGCCCGGCTGCCATTTGAGATTATTGAAATTGGTGCCACTAAACTTGATGAACAATTTAATATTATCGACCGATACGGAAGCATCATCAAGCCCAGATTATATAGGAAACTTCAATCGCAGATTCGGGAGCTTCTCAATTATGACGAGGCGCTTCTCCGGACAGGCCGCCCCTTCGATGTGGTATTTCGGGAATTTAAAAAATGGTGCGGCGAAGATTATATGTTCTGTACCTGGGGACCGTTGGATTTAACCTACCTTCAGCAGAATATGGATTTTTATTATTTGAAGGAGTTTCACTTCCCTTTAAAATTTTATAATCTTCAGGAAATTTATGCCATTAATCATCTCGGTGACAAAAGCCAGATGCCCAGTTTGGAAAAGGTGGTAACCGATTTGGATATTCCCATTGACGAGCCTTTCCACTGTGCAGAAAACGACGCTTACTATACTGCCAGAATCTTCCAGAAAATGAACCGGAAGAAGCTTTCCGATATGTACAGCATCGACTTTTACCACTATCCCACCTGTGAAGATGAAGAGATTACTTCCCAGCACATTAACTACAGCGAATATATTACCCGAACCTTTGACAGCAAAAAAGAGGCCATGAACGATAAGAACATAGCCACGCTCCGCTGTCACAAATGCAACCGAAAGCTTTCCAAGAAAATCCGGTGGTTTATCAACAATCCCACCACACAAATCTGCGTAGGAAAATGTTGGAACCATGGCCTGATTTGCGGAAAAGTAAAATTCAAATTTACCCAGGAGGGTAAGGTCTTTGTTGTCAAGACCGTTGAAAAAATCAATAAAACAGAATACGAGAGAATCCGGGAACGCCAGATTTTGTTAAGAGACCGGCGTAAAGAAAAAAGACAGCAGAAGAAAAATGCATCTTAAAAAAACAGTCATCTGATATTCAGCGGACTGTTTTTTTAATGGGCTCCCTGCTGGCAGTTCCCGCCTTTCTGGGGTACGGCTTAGGCGTTGCCTTTATCTTATCCATCAATACAAAAGAGCGTTCGATATCCGTATCCGGAAGAACCAATTTTTTAACTGCGGTTAATTTTCCGCCAAGAATATGGATTGCCGTCTCCGCTTCTTCTACCTCTTTCTCCACCTCTGCCGCTTTGTAGGAAATACATTTTCCTCCCGGTTTTACAAAAGGAATACAATATTCACTGAGCGTTGACAGATTCGCCACCGCCCGGCTGACGCACAGATCATACTGTTCCCGGTAAACAACATTCCGGCCCGCTTCCTCCGCTCTGCCATGGACGGCATGGATATCCTTTAATTCCAGGCTGTCAATTACCGATTGTAAAAACCGGATTCGTTTGTTCAGGGAATCCATAAGCGTAATGGACAGGTGAGGAAACGCAATCTTAAGCGGGATTCCCGGAAAACCTGCCCCTGTTCCCAAATCCAGAAGCTTTATGCTTTTATCGGCGTCACAGATATCCGGATAAACCGCCGCCAATGCAAGAGAATCCACAAAATGCTTGGTAATTACCTCCTGCTTTTCTGTTATGGCGGTCAAGTTCATAACCTTGTTCGTCTCAATTAGCAGGTTATAATAAGTCTCAAATTGAGTTATTTGATAGTCTGTTAATTCTATATTCCATTGATATAATTTTTGATTTAAGTTATTCATAATTTAATCGGATTCCCTTGCATTATTTATACTATATGGTATAATATAGTGTGTAGCTAATTGCTACCAGCAGTCGTGTATAGGGTGGTTGGCCTTCATTCTACATAGAATGGAGGTGATGCTTATGAAAAACTTTGATTTCAGAGACCTTATGGCTTTTGGTATGTTTCTCATAACATTACTGACATTTATATTCAGCATATGCCGATAAAACAGTAAAAACCTTCCCTGTACTTTGACCAGTCTGGGAAGGTCTTTACACTCTCTACGGTCAACCACTCCTGTGGCGACTGCTTTTATATCCTTATTATAACAAATATTTTGTATATTACAAGGATAATTTTTTCTCCATCCCCACTTTATAGGGAACCATGCCGCAGCTTTCATAAAACCGCTGGGCGCCGGGATTGCAGGACCATGCATTTAAAGTCACATTATAGCAGCCTTGTTCGCTTGCATAGCGGATTACATACTCATAAAGCTGCTTTCCGATATGCTGCCTGCGGATATTTTCATCTACACAGAGATCGTCAATATATAAAGTCTTTATCTCTGTCAACACGTTATCCCCGATATGCTGCTGAAATACGCAAAAGGCGTAACCCAACACCTCATTGTTTTCATTAACGCCCACAAAAATCGGCCTTTTGTTATCCTTCATTATCTCTAACAATTCCTCGTCTGTATATTTTTTGGTGTTGGCCTTAAATAAATCCGGTCTTCCGTTGTGATGTACCATCAATACCTGATACAATAATTTATTGATTCCCTCTATATCTCTTTCCTCTGCGCGACGAATATCCATATTTCATTTCTCCCTTTTATCATATTTCTCTTTATCAATCAGTGGAACTCTTTCAGATAGATTAACAGTACGGAAATATCTGCCGGTGATACGCCGGAAATGCGGGAAGCCTGTCCGATATTTTCCGGACGAATGGCATTTAATTTCTGTCTTGCTTCCTTTCTCAGATTATGAATCTGTTCATAATCAATATCATCCGGAATCTTCTTTTTCTCCAGTTTCTTAAAATGTTCCACCTGAGATTTCTGCCGTCTAATGTAGCCGTCATATTTTAATTCAATATTAATCTGCTCGATTACCTCTTTTGTTATGGCCTCCTGATAAAAAGGCGTTTCATAAAGCATCTGCCTTTCGCTGTCAAGCGGGGCGATCTGCTCATAGCTAAGCTCCGGGCGTTTAATCAAATCAGCTAAAGAGGCCGCTGTCTTTAATGTAGTGCTTCCGTTTTCTTCAAGAAACTCCTGTACCTTACTGTTGGCGCCAACCATGGTTTCATTTAAACGGCTTATCTCTCTTTCAATCAGTTCCCTTTTTTTGCAAAATTTACTATATCTCTCTTCATCAATCAGTCCAATCTCATATCCGATCTCCGTCAGACGCAAATCTGCATTATCCTGCCGCAGCAGCAGCCGGTACTCTGCCCTGGAAGTCATCATACGATAAGGCTCCTTTGTCTCCTTTGTTACTAAGTCATCAATCAATACGCCGATATAAGCCTGTGAACGGTCCAACACAACGGCTTCTTTTCCCTGCAATTTTCTCGCCCCGTTGATTCCCGCCATTAACCCCTGGGCCGCCGCTTCCTCATAACCAGAGCTTCCGTTCATCTGCCCGGCGGAAAAGAGTCCCTCCACCTCCTTAAATTCCAAAGAAGGCTTCAACAATAAAGCGCTGATACAGTCATACTCTATAGCGTAGGCATTTCTCACAATCCGAGCATTTTCCAAACCCGGCACACTTCGGTACATAGCGTACTGCACATCTTCCGGCAGAGAGGAGCTCATACCACCGATATACATTTCATTAGTAAATTCGCCCTCCGGCTCCACAAATACCTGATGTCTGTCCTTATCCGCAAACTTCATAACCTTGTCTTCAATAGACGGACAGTATCTTGGTCCGGTTCCCTCAATAGCGCCGGAAAATAAAGGAGAACGGTCAATATTATTTCTTATGATTGTATGGGTTTCCTCGTTGGTATAGGTGAGCCAGCAGCTAATCTGTTCCCGCTTAATGTCTTCTTCCCGATTGGTAAAGGAAAACGGAACAATGGTTTCATCTCCCTTTTGTTCTTCCATTTTGGAAAAATCAATGCTCCGCTTATCAATTCTTGCGGGCGTACCCGTTTTAAAGCGGCGCAGTGGAATCCCGTTTTTAACCAGAGAATCCGAAAGATCGTTGGCTGCTGAAAGTCCGTTTGGTCCGGTATGGTTTACCACATCTCCATAGATACATCTCGCCTTTAAATATACGCCTGTGCACAAAATCACCACTTTTGCATAATAAGCGGCGCCGGATCTGGTCTTCACGCCTTTTACAGCCAAACGGCCATTTTCCGTCTCCGTCATAATTTCTGAAACCTCGGCCTGACGCAGGGTTAAATGCTCCGTATTTTCCATGGTCATGCGCATCTGTCTTGTGTATTCCGCCTTATCCGCCTGCGCTCTTAAAGAATGAACCGCCGGTCCCTTGGACTGGTTCAGCATTTTAGACTGAATATAGGTCTTATCGATATTTTTTCCCATTTCCCCGCCTAATGCGTCCACTTCCCTTACCAGATGTCCCTTAGAGGAACCGCCGATATTCGGGTTGCAGGGCATCATCGCCACGCTGTCCATGCTGACGGTAAAGATAATCGTCTCAAAGCCAAGCCGCGCTAAGGCTAAAGCCGCCTCACAGCCCGCATGGCCGGCGCCTACGACTATGGCGTCATATTTTTCCTGTATGGTATTCATATTATGCTCCTAATTTACAATCCTTCTTATCAGATATACAAACTTAATTATAGCCATAACCCCGCTTTAAATCAACTCTTAATCCATGTGCATAATCATTCCTTAATCCTTAATGAAAACAAATAATCTCTATTTACCCATACAAAATTCCCGGAAAATGGTATCCACTAAATCATCTTCTACGGCTTCTCCGATAATATAACCTAACCGCTCATAAGCCGCCATCAGGTCAATGGAATAGAAATCCTCCGGCATGCCATCGGCAATGCTTTTCCGAACCATCCGCACAGAGGCAAGAGCCTGTTCTAAGGCTTCCTTCTGTCTCATGCTGGTAATGCATATTTCATCATTATAGGAAACCTCTCCATGGAAGAACATATTTTTCAGTTCCTCATACAACTCTTCAAAACCGGTCTGCTCCTTTGCACTGATAGGAATTATCTTTTTATTCAAATGCTTTAAAATATCCGACTGGGTTGTCACATTTTTTAAATCAGATTTATTCTGCAAGACAATAACCTGTCTGTCCTGAAGCTTGTCCATAATCTGATAATCATTCTTATCTAAAGGTATGGAAGAATCTACAATATAAAGAATCAGGTCGGCCTCCTCCATAGCGGCTAAAGATTTATCTACGCCAATCTTTTCCACCACATCTTCTGTGTTGTGGATTCCGGCAGTATCCACAATATTCAAAGGAATCCCCTTAATGCAGATAAATTCCTCTAAGGTATCCCTGGTAGTACCGGCAATCTCCGTTACAATGGCCCGCTCTCTCCCCATAAGAACATTTAATATAGAAGATTTTCCCGCATTGGGTTTTCCTGAAATTACAGTGCGGATACCCTCTTTTAACAATTTTCCATCTTCTGCGGTTTGAATTAAGTGAGAAATTTCTTTCTCTTTTTTCACAAGAATCTTATCTAAGGTATCTGAGAATCTATCTAAGCTGTAATGCTCCGGATCATCTAATGCAGATTCAATATAGGCAATATGATGTATCAACTCTTTTCTCATATTCTCAATCTCATAGCGGAGATTTCCCTTTAACTGGGAGATTGCTGTCTTAGCGGCTATTTCGCTTTTGGCAGAAATCAAATCCATAACTGATTCCGCCTGAGATAAATCCAGCCGTCCATTTAAAAAAGCGCGCTTTGTAAATTCTCCCGGCTCGGCAATTCTTGCGCCTTTTTTAATCAGCAGCTTCATAATCTGCTGCATAACGAAAGCTCCTCCATGGCAGTCAATCTCCACCACATCTTCCCTGGTATATGTGCAAGGAGCTTTCATAACCAGTACAATGACTTCATCAATAATTTTATTCTCTTTCCCGTCGTTTTCCACAATATTGCCGTAAGTAGCTGTATAAGAATCTAAATTCCTGATTTCCTTCCCTTTTTTCTTTGGCACAAACAAAGAATCCACAATGGAAACCGCCTCACTTCCGCTTACCCGGATAACGCCAATTCCCCCCTGATTCATGCCTGTGGATATTGCCGCAATCGTATCTGTAACTGCTGTCATCTTTCATACCTCAAATTTACTGATTACACAAAAATTTATGACCTAAAATAAGAATTGCGAAACGCTTTCAAAACAGGCGTTCCGCAATTTTTAATTTGTATACTCTATTTCTTCAAGTAGACAACCACCTTGCGGTAAGGCTCCTCTCCTTCGCTTCTGGTAGCCACATACTTATCATTCTGCAAAGCAGAGTGGATAATTCTTCTCTCATAAGGATTCATTGGCTCTAAAGTCACGCTTCTTCTGCTCCTCTTTACTTTAAACGCAATGTTCTTTGCCAAATTTTCCAGCGTATCCTTTCTTCTTGCCCGGTAATTTTCCGTATCTAATTTTACCCGAATATAAGACTCGCTTTCCTTATTCACAAATAAGCTGATCAGGTATTGGAGGGCGTCTAAGGTCTGTCCCCGCTTACCAATCAAGATACCCATTTCCGGTCCTTCCAAATCAATATTCATGTTGCTGTTTTCCTCGCTGTAATCGATAGTAACCTTCGTCTCAATATCCATGGCATGAAAGAGCTTATCCAAATAATTATTGGTCTTATCCACAATATTCTTTGCCTGCTCTAACTTTCTTGCCTTGATAACTGCCGGCTTTGCGCCTAAACCTAAGAATCCGGCAGAACCCTTATCCACTACTTCATATTCTAATTCTGAGCTTACGATTCCCAGCTCCACAGACGCCGCCGTAACAGCCTCCTCTACAGTTTTTCCTTTAAACTCCATGTAATCCATTTATTTTTCCTCCTCGCTATGATTATAATAATCTCTTATTAAATTGGCTTTTGCGCCAATACTGCCCTCTTTATATTTCTTATGACTGTTATTCTCTACCGCCTTCTGGGAAGCCTCGGAAGCCACATAATTTTTTAGGGAAATCGATGAATTCTTTCTCATGGCCTCTCTCTTTTCCAGCTCCTCCTGCGCCTCCGCAGAAGAATCCATCATTCTCTGCATAAAGGTCTTCTTGTCTCCCCGCTTCTCTCTTTTGGCAGCCGCCTTTTCCATCTGCTTTTCCAATATCTTATCCATATCCGCATGGTTATAATATGCGTTGATAATCAACTGGGTAATCAATGCAATCAATGCGCCTGCCGACCAGTAAATACCGATACCTGCCGGTAAGGAGATACAGATAAAAATGGACATCAAAGGCATGGTAATCATCATGCTTTTCATCATGCTGTTGGCCGTCGGATCTCCGCTGTCCTGATTTCCGGAAGTTAACTTCATGGAAAGATAATTAAAAAATGCGGAAGAAATCGGAATCAGCAATGCCCAGCTAAGTTTATATCCCGGCGCCTCGGAAATATTAATACCGAGGAAAAAGGAATGAATCTGATCAATCTTATCAATATTAGACGCTACATTCATATGCAGGGTGTCTGCAAGCGTATTCAAATTGGAAACGCCAAAGTTTGAAAGCACATCAATCACATTATCCGTACCAATCTTAGGCAGCTCCTGAAACTGCTTTATTGCATAACTGGCGCCGCTAATCTTATTGTCGCTTACAAAATCAATCAAAAACTGCTGCGCATTTTTTCCCTGGCTGTCTATAATACCCTGAGCAATAGGCAGATACATTTCCTTAATCTTTCCCACATAGGCAGGAATATTCTGAATAACCCGGTATAAAGCTATAATAATCGGAAACTGAATCAGTGTCGTAAGACATCCGCCGGTCATGGAGGTTCCATACTTATCATAGATTGCCTGCATTTCCTGCTGCTGTTTAAGCATGGACTCCTGATCTTTTTTACCATTGTACTTTTTCTGAATCTTTAAAAGCTCCGGCTGGATAACCGAATTAATCTTTGCAGATTTCTGTTGTTTAAAATTCAGTGGAAACAATATAATTCGTACAATAATGGTAAACAGGATAATACAGACGCCTAAGTTTGCAATTCCTCCATCTCCTGCTAAAAAGTTATAAATAATATCCAACAGTTTACCAAACAACCATGAAATAGGACCTAACAAGCCGCCCTGTGTTGTTAAAAACATCAAAATAAAGTCCTCCTTAAATTATAACAATTCCATTTACTTCTTTTCAGGAACCGGATCATATCCTCCCTTTGAAAAAGGATTGCACCGTAAAATTCTCCACACTGCCAAAAGGCTTCCCTTAAATGCGCCATGCACCTCTATGGCTTCTATGGCGTAAGAGGAACAGGTTGGATAATACTTACAGGTGGAATATTTCTTTAAGGGTGATAAATATTTCTTATAAAATTGTATACATGAAATCAAAATTTTTTTCATTATTTTATAATATTTTTTTAATCAGGATAAATCTGTGCGATATTCTTCCGAAGAATCTAATATATGATGCAGCTTAGCTAAATGAAGAAATGCACTTTCCATATCCCAATAACTATGACCTTTAGAATTAACCCTTGCTACCACTACAATATCCTTGCCTTTTATAAGGCGGCTCTCCTGCAGTCGGTAGACCTCTCTAATCAATCTGGTGATCCGGTGCCTTACCACACTGTTGCCCACCTTTTTACTAACAGATATCCCAAGTCTGTTAATCCCCAGATCATTGTCTGTTATATACATAACGAGATACTTATTTGCGTAGGATTTTCCCCGTTTATATACATTTCCAAATTCTAAACTGTTTTTTAAAGAAAAAATATGTTTCATTATAAATGTCCCTGATAAAGAAAAAGGCCACAAATCTGTGACCTATGCTGACAAACGCTTTCTGCCTTTAGCACGTCTTGCGGCCAAAACTTTTCTGCCGTTAGCAGTACTCATTCTTTTTCTAAATCCATGAACCTTAGATCTATGTCTCTTCTTTGGCTGAAATGTCATTTTCATTCTCCACACACCTCCTTTTTTCTGAAAACATCTAGCCCATTATATTAAAAAAACCCTTGTAAGTCAAGCTATTCTTTTATTTTTTCCTTATTTATCCTGCGACCACAATATATTGTATCTGACAGGATTTTCCCGCATATTTTTATATAGTTTACATAATATTACCGTTTACATAATGTTTTCCACAAAATGTGAATAACTTGTTGATAACTATGATATTTTATGTGGATTTACACACAATTCTCTTTTATTTACTGACTTTTCTCCCAAAATTAAAGTTTTCCACATAAGACGAAAACCACGAAATCTGGTTCTTTTTGCTTGAAAAAAAACTAGTTATAGTGTATTATTAGTGTGTATGCGTATGTTTGAAAGGAAATATATATGAAAGAACAGTTAATAGCCCAATGGGACAATATTTTGTACCTCTTAGAAACTGAATATGATGTTTCCCACATGATGATTAATACCTGGATTCGCGCCCTTACTGTTAAGGAAGTAACTGATTCCACGATTATTCTCTCCATGGATAAAAAGCTTGGAGAACGGGGAATTGAATTTATAAAAAAGAAAATGTATGACATCTATTTACAGTCTGCTATTGAAGCCACATTAGAACATCCTTTTGAAATTATTTTCTGTGTGGACGGAGAAAATCTCGCGGAAGAAAAAGAGGAAGAGCCGGTAGACGGCCGCATTAAGCTGGCTTTAGAGAAAAGCAATCTGAATCTCAAATACACATTTGATACTTTTGTCATCGGAGATAACAACCGTCACGCCCATGCCGCCTGTGTAGCTGTTGCAGAGGAGCCTTCTTCTGCCTACAATCCATTATTTTTATACGGCGGCGCCGGTCTTGGCAAGACGCATTTAATGCAGGCTATTGCCTACCATATTATTACACATAATCCAAACCTTAAAGTATTATATGTCTCCAGCGAGACCTTTACCAATGAGGTAATTGAGGCAATCCGCAATAACAAAAATGATGAGCTGAGAGCCAAATACCGTAATCTGGACGTCCTTTTAATTGACGATATCCAGTTTGTAATAGGAAAGGATTCCACACAGACCGAATTTTTCAATACATTCAACGATTTATATAATTCTAATAAACAGATTATCATTTCTTCGGACAAGCCGCCAAAGGAGATTGAAACCTTGGAAGAGCGGATGCGCACCCGGTTAGAATGGGGCGTTCCCGTTGATATTCATGCGCCGGACTATGAAACCCGCATGGCTATCCTTAAGAAGAAATCTGAGATGGACCACATTACCATTCCTGACGATATCTTAGATTATATCGCCCAGAATGTGGTTTCCAACATTCGGGAATTAGAGGGAGCTCTCAATAAGATAAGCGTCTATGTACGCTTGGAGAATCACAAGGAAAAACTGACTGTGGAAAAGGCGGAAGACATTTTAAAAGACCTGATTTCCAAAAACGGCAATAACGAGATTACGCCGGATTACATTATTAACATTGTATCCGACCATATGAATGTCCCTTATAACGATATCATTTCTTCCAAGCGAAGCCAGGAGATTGTCATGGCCAGACAGGTTGCCATATATTTCTGCCGTAAATATATGGAGCGTTATTCCCTGCAGCAGATTGGCGCCTGCTTTGGAGGAAGGGATCACTCTACCGTATTAAACGCCATTAAGAAAATTAACGGGTTTATGGAAAGCGATCCTTCCATAAAAGTAACCATTGAAACCATTGATAAAAAAATCAATGTGACATAATTTGTGGATAAGATGTTTTAATCCTGTTTATATATTTGTTTATCCATTATATGGAAGATAATTCTGATATTGGAATTTTATTTTTAAACAGACTATTCACAGATTTTTAAGATGAACCATACAGAATAAATCACATTGATTTTTAAGATGATAACAGACTTTTTTAAGGTTTTACACAAATCCACAAACACTACTATGAATACTACTAAATTATATTAATATTTTATGGGGCTAACGCCTCCGGTTTTTTAAAGAAAGGAGTTTTACACAATGAAAATCAGTTGTTCTAAGACAGCTTTAATGAATGGTATTAACATTGTATCGAAAGCAGTATCAACAAAGAGCACGATGCCTAATCTACAGTGTATTTTAATCGAGGCTTCTCCAAGCGAAATCCGCCTGATTGCAAACGACATTGAATTAGGAATTGAGACGGTAATCGAAGGAACGGTGACAGAGGCCGGAAAGATTGCGTTAGACGCAAAGCTGTTAAGTGATATTGTAAGAAAGCTTCCGGACAGCGAAGTCTTAATAGAAACCAACGCCAATTATCAGGCAAATATCAGATGTGAGCGTTCAAAATTCAATATTCCCGGAACCTCCGGCGAAGATTTTAATTATCTTCCTGAGATTGAGAAGAACCGCTATATTAGTCTTTCCCAGTTTACCCTAAAAGAAGTAATCAGACAGACGATTTTCAGTATTTCCGACCAGGAAAATACAAAAATTATGACTGGTGAATTATTTGAGGTGACCGGCAATACCTTAAAGGTGGTATCCTTAGACGGACACCGTATTTCTGTCAGAAAGGTAGAGCTTAAGGAAAGCTATGAGGATATGAAGGTGATTGTGCCGGGAAAGACGCTTAACGATATCAGCAAGATATTAACCGGCGGTATTGAAGATGAGATTTTAATCTATGTAACAGACAAGCATATTTTATTTGAATATGAGAATACAAAGGTGGTTTCCAGATTATTAGACGGAGAATTTTATAAGATTGACCATATGCTTTCTAATGATTATGAGACCAAGTTTACTATCAATAAAAAGGAATTTTTAGACTGTATTGACAGGGCTTCTCTGTTTATCAAGGAAAATGATAAAAAGCCGATTGTGATGAATATAGAAAATTCCAATATATATTTAAGAATCGACTCTTCGTTAGGCTCCATGAATGAGGAGATTGAGATTAAGAAGGAAGGGCAGGATTTAAAGATTGGATTTAATCCTAAGTTCTTAATGGATGCGCTGCGGGTGATTGATGATGATGAGATAGATATCTATATGATTAACGCCAAATCGCCCTGCTTCATCAGAAATGCAGACGATACATATGTATATTTAATTTTGCCGGTAAATATGGCGGCATAAGAGGGTTGTGATTATGGAAGAAGAAAAAAATGTGATAAAAGAAGAAATATCCGACGAAAAGACAACCGTGCAGGAGAAAGAGCAGATAGAAGAACAGACAGAAAATACAGAGATTTCTGAAGAAGAAAGATTGCAGCAGATGCGAAAGGATATTCAGGAAAAGTCTGAAAAGCAGAGACAGAAAATGCAGAAGGCCCAGGAAAATGGAGGCAAGAAGTGCAGGATTTCAGGGATTGTCGTCGCTGTCTGCGGAGTGTTCTGGCTGCTTGCAGGTCTTGCAGTAAACGATGCTAAGAACATATGTATTGGAGCTGCTTTTGTGGCTGTCGGTTATTATTATTATAACTATGGCAAAAAATATGATAAAAAGAAAAATCATTCATAATTCAGAGGATAGATATGCAGACTTTAAAATTAAGGGAAAAAGATGAATTTATTAATTTAAGCCAGCTTTTAAAAGCCATGAATCTGGTAGAGTCCGGCTCTATGGCAAAGGAAGTGATTGACGAGGGATTAGTGAAGGTGGACGGCGAGACGGAATCCCGATACCGCAGGAAGTTATATGACGGAATGGTTGTGGAATTTAACGGAGAACAGATTCAGGTTGTAAGGTAATCATTATGTTTGTTAATTCATTAGAGCTTAGTCATTATCGGAATTATAACAGCTTATCAATTACATTTAATCCGGGAATAACCATTCTCTACGGGGATAACGCCCAGGGGAAGACGAATATATTGGAAGCCGTTTATCTGTGCGCCAGTACGAAGTCCCACAGGGGAAGTAAAGATAAGGAGATAATCCAATTTGGAGAAGAGGAATCCCATTTAAGGATTACGCTGACAAAAAATGATATAGGGCATAAGATTGATATGCATCTCAGAAAGAATAAAAGCAAAGGCGTGGCAATTGATGGGCAGGTAATCCGGAAAAGCGGAGAACTTTTTGGAATTATCCATATTATCTTTTTTTCACCGGAGGATTTGGGACTGATAAAAAATGCTCCTTCCGAGAGAAGAAAATTTATGAATTTGGAGCTGTGCCAGTTAAATAAATTATATTATCACAACTATGTGAATTATAATAAAGCCCTGAATCAGCGGAATACCCTGTTAAAGCAGATATATTTTAAGCCGGAGCTTGCAGATACCTTAGATATGTGGGACGATTATCTGATAGAGTATGGAAAGGGAATTATAGAGGAACGAGAGCAGTTTATTGCGCGGTTAAATGATATTGTTAAGGGAATACATTCCCACCTTACCGGCGGCAGGGAAGAGATTGAGATTGCTTATGAGAAAAATGTTACAATAGAGGATTACGAAAATGTGATGAAAAACAAAAGGGAAACAGATTTAAAATATCAGTCTACCCAGACCGGTCCCCACAGGGACGATATCTGTTTTTATATTAACGGAGTTGATGTAAGACGGTTCGGCTCCCAGGGACAGCAGCGGACGGCGGCTCTTTCCCTGAAATTAGCAGAAATTGAATTGGTAAAATCTGTCATTCACGATAATCCAATTCTGTTGTTGGATGATGTGATGAGTGAATTGGACAGCAGCCGGAAAAGCTATCTTCTTGACAGCATCAAAGAGATACAAACCATTGTAACCTGTACAGGCTATGATGATTTTATAAAATCAAGATTAAATATTGACCAAATCTATAAAGTAACCAATGGAACAATAGAGATTTTTAATCAATATTGAAAATGGGAGGAAAAAAATGAGCGATAAAGTAGAGCAGGAATATGGAGCGAACCAGATTCAGATTTTGGAAGGATTAGAAGCGGTTCGGAAAAGACCGGGTATGTACATTGGTACTACCTCTGAGAAAGGTCTTCATCATCTGGTGTATGAGATTGTGGACAACGCCGTAGACGAGGCTTTAGCAGGATATTGTGATGATATTAAAGTAACAATCAACAAAGATAATTCTGTTACGGTTGTGGATAACGGCCGGGGAATTCCTACGGGAATACAGGAAAAAGCGGGAATACCGGCAGTGGACGTGGTATTTACCATGCTGCATGCAGGAGGAAAATTCGGTGGCGGCGGATACAAGGTAGCAGGCGGCCTTCATGGCGTGGGCGCTTCTGTCGTAAATGCCCTGTCCGACTGGTTAGAGGTAGAAATTTATCGTGACGGTAAAATACACAAACAGCGTTACGAGCGGGGAAAAGTGATTCACCCCTTAGAGATTATCGGAAATACCAGAAAAAAGGGAACCAAGGTCACTTTTATGCCGGATGCTTCGATTTTTGAGACATTAGAGTTTGATTTTGATACCTTAAGAAACCGTCTCCGGGAGATGGCGTTTCTGACTAAGGGATTGAAGATTACATTAAGCGATAAGCGGGCCGGTAAGGAAAAAGAGAGAGAATTTCACTATGAAGGCGGTATTAAAGAATTTGTGGAATACATCAACCGCCATAAAGATCCTTTATATGATAAGGTAATCTACTGTGAAGGGGAAAAAGAGGGAGTTTTGGTAGAGGTTGCCTTACAGCATAACAGCTCCTACAGCGAATCCGTATATACTTTCGTAAACAATATAGGCACGATAGAGGGCGGTACCCATTTAACCGGTTTCCGTTCCGCTATTACCAAGGTATTTAACGATTATGCGAGAAATAACAAGATGCTCAAGGATAATGAGGATAATTTGTCCGGTGATGATTTAAGGGAGGGACTTGCCGCCATTGTCAGCATTAAGGTAGGAGATCCCCAGTTTGAGAGCCAGACAAAGATTAAGCTCGGTAACTCAGAGGCAAGGACGGCTGTGGATAATGTAGTAACGGAACAGCTTACGATTTTCCTCGAATTAAATCCAAAGATTGCCAAGATTATCGTCAATAAAGCAATTCAGGCCCAGCGGGCAAGAATTGCGGCCAGAAAGGCAAGGGATGTGGCAAGAAAATCTACCCTTAATGATTCCATGGCTCTTCCCGGCAAGCTGGCAGATTGTACGGACAAGAATCCGGAAAACTGTGAAATCTATATTGTGGAGGGTGATTCTGCGGGAGGTTCTGCAAAGACCGCTCGTTCCCGCGCAACCCAGGCAATCCTTCCTCTCCGGGGTAAGATATTGAATGTGGAAAAGGCGAGAATCGACAGGATTTTAGGCAATGAAGAGATAAAGGCCATGATTACTGCTTTTGGCACAGGTATTCATGAGAATTTTGATATCACGAAGCTCCGTTATCATAAGATTATCATTATGACAGATGCGGATGTGGACGGCGCTCATATTGCAACTTTGATGCTGACGTTTTTCTACCGCTTTATGCCGGAATTGATTCGTCAGGGACATGTGTATCTTGCACAGCCGCCGCTTTACAAGTTAGAGAAGAATAAAAAGGTATGGTACGCCTACAGTGATGATGAACTGGATAAGATTTTAAAGGAAGTCGGGCGCGATCAGAATAATAAGATTCAGCGTTATAAGGGACTTGGAGAGATGGACGCCTCCCAGCTATGGGATACGACCATGGATCCGGAGCACAGAATCTTACTTCGGGTAGGCATTGATGACGATAATGAATCAGAAGTGGATTTAACCTTTAACACCCTTATGGGCGATAAGGTGGAACCCCGCCGGGAATTTATTGAAGAACACGCCAAGTTTGTCAAGAATCTTGACGTATAGAAAGAGAAGAGGAGAACAGAATGGAAGACAATATTTTTGATAAGGTCAATCATGTGGATTTGAAAAAAACCATGGAAAACTATTACATAGATTATGCCATGAGTGTTATCACTGCCCGCGCCCTTCCGGATATCCGGGACGGATTAAAGCCGGTGCAGAGAAGAATCCTTTACTCCATGATTGAATTAAATAATGGACCGGACAAGCCGCATCGTAAATGTGCCCGTATTGTCGGTGATACCATGGGT
Organism: uncultured Lachnospiraceae bacterium; assembly: GCA_947629565.1. GTDB lineage: Bacteria > Bacillota > Clostridia > Lachnospirales > Lachnospiraceae > CAG-590. The sequence goes on along the minus strand of CANREG010000009.1, from coordinate 7,142 downwards.
AAATATCATCCCCATGGCGACAGCTCCATTTATGATGCTTTGGTAAAATTGGCCCAGGAATGGAATACCCGTTATCCTTTAGTGGACGGTCATGGCAACTTTGGTTCTGTAGACGGTGACGGCGCTGCTGCCATGCGTTATACGGAGGCAAGGCTTTCTAAGATTTCCATGGAAATGTTGGCAGACATTAATAAGGACACGGTTGATTTTATTCCAAACTTTGATGAGACGGAAAAAGAGCCGTTGGTAATGCCTTCCCGTTACCCTAATCTTTTGGTAAACGGTACCGGCGGTATTGCCGTAGGTATGGCAACTAATATACCACCCCATAATCTTAGGGAGGTTATCAATGCGGTAGTAAAGATTATTGATAACCAGGTGCAGGAGAACCGGGAGACAGATATTGATGAAATTCTGGAAATTATAAAAGGACCGGATTTCCCTACCGGCGCGACAATTTTAGGAAGACAGGGAATAGAGGATGCTTACCGCACAGGAAGAGGTAAGATTAAAATCCGTTCTGTCACAGATATTGAACCAATGCCTAACGGAAAGCAAAGGATTGTAGTGACAGAACTGCCTTATATGGTAAATAAAGCAAGATTAATCCAGAATATCGCCGCTTTGGTTAAGGAAAAGAAGATTGAAGGTATTGCAGAACTCCGGGACGAATCCTCCAGGGAGGGTATGCGGATTGCCATTGAGTTAAAGAGAGATACCAATGCCAACGTCATCTTAAACCAGTTATACAAACATACCCAATTACAGGATAGTTTTGGCGTAATCATGTTAGCTCTGGTAAACGGCGAACCAAAGGTGCTTAATATTTTAGAAATGTTGAATTATTATCTGGAGCACCAGAAGGACGTCATTACCCGGCGTACAAAGTACGAGCTGAATAAGGCGGAGGAACGCGCCCATATTTTAAAGGGTCTGCTGATTGCCCTGGACAATATTGACCGGGTAATTGAAATCATTCGCGCTTCAAAAAATGTGACAGAAGCGAAGGAAGGATTGATTAAAGAATTTGACCTTTCCGACGCCCAGGCCCAGGCGATTGTGGATATGCAGTTGCGCCGGTTGACCGGTTTGGAAAGAGAAAAATTAGAGGAAGAATACAGGGAGCTTGTGGAGCGCATTGCGGAATTAAAGGCAATTCTTGCAGACGAGAAAAAGCTTTTAGGCGTCATCAAGGAAGAAATCTTAATCATTGCCACAAAGTATGGCGACGACAGGAGAACCGCCATCGGCTTTGATGATGACGATATCACCATAGAAGATTTGATTAAGAAGGAAAATACCGTGATTACTATGACCAGACTTGGTTATATTAAGAGAATGACAGTGGATAATTTCCGGGCGCAGCACAGAGGCGGAAAAGGCATCAAGGGCATGCAGACCATAGAAGATGATTTTATCGAGGATCTGTTCATGACGACGACGCATCATTATCTCATGTTCTTTACCAACAGCGGTAAGGTATACCGTTTGAAGGCTTATGAGATACCGGAATCCGGCAGAACCTCCAGAGGAACCGCCATTGTCAATCTTCTCCAGTTAAATCCGGGAGAAAAGATTACTGCGGTCATTGCCCTTCGAAGATATGAAGAAGGAAAATATATGTTCATGGTCACAAAGCATGGTATTGTCAAAAAGACCAAAATTACCGAATTTGCCAATGTCCGGAAAAACGGACTTGCTGCCATTACATTGAGAGACGGCGACGAGCTGATTGAAGTGAAAGCAACGGATAATACCAAGGATATCATTATGGTTACAAAACTCGGTATGTGCATCCGCTTTAATGAGACGGACGTCAGAAGTACCGGAAGGTCGTCCCAGGGCGTTATCGGCATGAATTTGATGGACGGCGATGAAGTAATTGGTATGCAGATGGATACCCAGGGTGAAGACTTGCTGATTGTATCTGAAAACGGTATGGGTAAGCGTACCTCCATGGAAGAATTTACTCCGCAGAGAAGAGGCGGTAAGGGAGTAAAATGCTATAAGATTAACTCCAAGACCGGTAATGTAGTGGGTATGAAGGCGGTAAACAGCGATCATGAGATTATGCTGATTTCCACAGAGGGAATTGTAATCCGGTTAGAGTGTGATTCCATTTCCGAGTTGGGAAGAATTACCTCCGGCGTAAAGCTGATGCGGATGGACGAGGCCAAGGATATTACCGTAGCCTCCATTGCCAAGGTTCGTGACAAATCACCGGAAGAAAGTATTGCGGAATTTGAAGCAGAACAGGCCAAGGAAGAAAAAAGGGAAAAAGAAGAGAAAGAGAATAAATAAGAATGATTAAGCTAATCGTATCCGATATGGACGGAACCTTATTTAATTCCAATCAGGAGATATCACCCCTTAACTTAGCGGCTATTGAAGCCGCTAAGGAACAAGGGGTTCGTTTTATGATAGCCACCGGCAGAAGCATGGATACCGTAGGACCTACAGTGGATAAATACGGTCTTACATGCAGCTTTTTGCTGATGAATGGAGCCGAGGTAAGAGATGAAAAAAGAAAGATTATCAGCACTACGGATATTGATAATTCCTTAATTGAGAATCTGACGCAGGTTTTGGAAAAAATGGGTTATATTCCTGAGTACATGACTAATGAGGGCGCCCAGATTTGCGGCACTCTTGAGAAAATGCAGTTAAATATGGGCTACCGTATGCTCTGTCTTGACCGCAGCCACAGCATGACATTAGAAGAAGCCATTGAAGTTGGAAAAACCAGCGTATTTATGAATACGTTGACAAGAAATGATTCCTTAAAGGATATGCTGGAAAGGAAGCTGGAAATCCGCAAAATTATTGTATTTAATCCGGACGGCAATGTGAATGTTAAGAACAGAATGGAACTGGCGGAGCAATTTCCGGAGCTTTCCGTTCTTTCTTCTTATCCGGAGAATATAGAAATCAACGCAAAGAACGCCACAAAGGGATATGGTCTGGAAAAGGCGATTGAAAAACTTTCTATCAAAAAGGAAGAAGTGGCGGTGTTTGGAGACGGTTTAAATGATCTTTCCCTGTTTGAACGCTTTCCCAATTCCTATGCGCCGGAAAATGCGCAACCGGAGATTAAGAAGCGGGCCAGTGAGATAATTCCCAACAATAACGAAGACGGCGTAGGAAAGAAAATTTTTGAACTTTTATATAAGAATAAAGAGGAATGTGATGGAGGAAAAGATGAGGACAATTCATACAGATGAGATCATTAAGAATGTCAGGGAAATGTGTATTGAGGCAAATCTTCATTTATCCGGGGATATGGAGGAAGCCATCCGAACGGCAAAAGAAACGGAGACAGGGCAGTTAGGCAGGCAGATTCTAGGACAGCTTTGCGAGAACATGGAGATTGCCAAAATAGATGAAATTCCCATTTGCCAGGATACGGGCATGGCAATATTTTTTGTGAAGATAGGGCAGGATTTACATATAGAGGGCATGAATCTGACAGACGCCATTAACGAAGGCGTACGGCAGGGATATACAGATGGATATCTGCGAAAATCTGTTGTGGGAGATCCCCTGCTCCGGGAGAATACAAAGGACAATACGCCGGCCATTATCCATTACGATATTGTACCCGGCGACAGGCTGGAACTATTAATTGCTCCTAAGGGATTTGGCTCGGAAAATATGAGCCGGATATTTATGTTAAAGCCTGCGGACGGAGAGGAAGGCGTAAAGGAGGCGGTTCTTCAGGCCGTATCGGATGCAGGGCCTAACGCCTGTCCGCCGGTGGTAGTAGGCGTGGGCATTGGCGGCGATTTTGAAAAAGCGGCTATCATGGCAAAAAAAGCGTTGACCCGCAATGTAAAAGAAGGCTCGCCTCTTCCCCATATACGGAGAATGGAACAGGAGCTTTTGGAAAAAATTAACCAGACGGGAATCGGGCCGGGCGGATTGGGAGGAAGAACCACGGCCTTAGCTGTAAATATTGAAACCTACGCCACCCATATTGCGGGGCTTCCGGTAGCGGTAAATATGTGCTGCCATGTGAACCGGCATGTGAGCCGGATCATATAAATTTCCGGCGTATCGGAATCATTTAACGGTATATGCGGATACAGGGAATGGAGGAGAGATAACTATGGAAAAAAAGATACAGGCCCCCTTCAAAAAGGAAGAGTTGGTTTCCTTAAAGGCCGGGGATTATGTATATATTACAGGAACCATTTATTCTGCCAGGGACGCTGCCCATAAGAGAATGTATGAGAGTATGCTGAAGGGAGAAAAAATTCCTTTAGAGCTTAAGGACAATGTGATTTATTATTTAGGGCCGACTCCGGCTAAGGAGGGACAGGTTATCGGCTCAGCGGGGCCTACCACCTCAAGCCGTATGGATAAATATACGCCGCTGCTTTTAGAGCATGGCTTGAACGGAATGATTGGCAAGGGCAAGAGAAGCAGGGAAGTCATAGATTCCATTGTGAAAAACAAGGCGGTATATTTTGCGGCGGTAGGAGGGGCGGGAGCCCTTTTGTCGAAATGTATCAGGAAATCGGAGGTTATCGCCTACGAGGATTTAGGCACTGAGGCTGTCCGCCGCATGGAGGTGGAAAATTTTCCCGTGATTGTGGTTATTGACAGCGAGGGCAATAACCTGTATGAAACAGCGGTGGAAGAATTTAAAAACAGTCAAAAATGATATCGGAAACAGCGGCATTCTAACCGGAGTGCCGTTTTCTATATTGTTCTATGAAATATATCCAATGATATTTATATAAATTGCCGAAATATAATTAGCTAAAAAAACCACGCAATAATTCCATTGAAATTGTGAACAAAATGTGTTTTAATTAAGCTTAGATACTTGTAACAATATATTTTTAATTAAAGAAAGGAACTACATAATGAAAAGAATGGCAAGTAAAATGAAATTAATATTAACAATCTTTACTTTTATCCTTTTAGGATTACCAATGGTAAAAGCAGAAGCAGCAACTCCACCCCCTGCGCCAACAGGACTTGGCATTTACGACCAAGCTGGAAATAAGTTTCGTTTAAAATGGGACCTTGATGCAAATCTGCTTTATTACGGTGATACTTCTAACTTTGGTTATGAAGTCAGTATTACAAATTTAAAAGGAAAAGAAATTATGCATTTGGATACTTCTTCCTATGGAGTCAGCTTTGGAAGAATTTCAGGCACTAATTTCTTAGGTATGGATGTTACCAGCGCCAAATTAAAGAAACAGGGTTTTAAATTTAAAGCAATGGCTTATGTATATGATGCAGCAGGCAATAAAGTTCCCAGCGCATGGTCATCAGAGAAGGTAATTATTCCGAGGGCAACGGTTTCAAAGGCAGGTCTTGTAAACAATAATAAGAATAAAGTTAAGATAAAATTTAACAAGATTTCCGGCGCAAAGAGCTATACCATATATTTGTCCACAAACGGCGGCACTAAGTTTAAGAAGGTCGGAACTACAAAGAGCACAACATATACAATCAATAAGTCATTTGAAAGATATAAGAACTATTATGTATACGTTGCAGCTAACGGCGTAAAATGTAAAAAGAAATCATATAATTCAACGAAGACTGTTGAAAAAGATGCTAATGCTTATGCATTTGTAATCAGAACCGTATATCGCTAAAATGAAATTTCATAAAACAGGGACGGTATTTATAAAAAAATCGTCCCTGTTTTTTTGTTGACGAAATTTAAGGAATATGTTTAAATAAAGGAAGGTGTAACAGATAATCTAAAGAGGGGATGTTATTTATGAAAAGTAAGATATTCAGACTGATAACCGTTGTTGCATTTATTGTTGTATTTTTTCCTGCATTGACTTCGCAAGCAGCAGCGTTCAGACAGGTTGATGCTGCGGCAGATTCAGCAACCATTTCATGGAATGATACTTATAACAAGGTCGTGCAGGAATACCATATATATATCAATAATAACAGCACGCCGGTTACCGTATCGAATAACACTAATTCTTATACCTTAGATAATCTGCAGCAGGGCTGCGCATATTCCGTACTGGTTTTGTGTGAGATGGACGGAAAGGAATATTATTTTGACAGCGTAAGCCATAATTATATCTTTGTGAAGACAAAACCAAAGCAAATGCAGGAAAAGAATTATTCAGTAACATGGAATAAGAATAACAGTCTGGAGATAGAATATTTAGATGAGACAGCCTATACTGTTGATAAGAACACCTGGTACAAATTTATTGACGGCGTGGAATTTCAGGTAAAGAATCTTGATGGCAGGACAAAGAAGACGGTTTCAAAAGCAGTAAACGGCAGTTTTTATATTAACGGTGCAAGCGCGCTTAATTCCTTTTCTGTAAAAGCGCCGGCAGCCGTTAGGAATAAAGGGATCAAATATCAATTAAGAAGTTATATTGTTCTTGAAAACGGAAAAAAGATATATAGTGAATGGACAGACACGAAAGTATTAATTCCGCAGGCAAAGATTACAGGTCTTGATAATTATGGTTCAGGAGAGGTTCAGGTTAAGTGGAATAAGGTTGACAACGCAACAGGTTATACCTTATGGACGACAGATGACGGCGGAAAGACATATGACAAGGCAGGAACGGTAAACAAAAAAACCACAGCCTATACGATTTCCGGATTAAAGAAAGGAAGCAATTATGGCGTTTTAGTAACAGCCAAAGTTAAGGTAGACGGTAAGAAATATAACTCTCAAAAATCATACTATATGTATTATAAATAATGCTGTTGATAAAAGGTTTGTAAAAGGGAAAAAACCTATTGACAAAAACAGGTACATTTGTTAAGATAATCAAGCGCCGCAAAATTATTTTATATGATTGGCGGCGCTTTCATTCTCTTTTTTAGAGAGTGACACAATTCCATAATGTATTAATATTTAGGCATGGAGAAGTACTCAAGTGGCTGAAGAGGCGCCCCTGCTAAGGGTGTAGGTCGTTCACGCGGCGCGAGGGTTCAAATCCCTCCTTCTCCGTTTTTATGTCTTATATTTTTTACATAAAATGCTTGACACAGGATATGGATTGTGATATTATTTCATCTGTTGCGGCGCTGACAGAAAGTGACGCCGGAACGAAAGAACAATGAAAAGTGAATAATGATCAGACAACAAGACAACCCTGAAAATTCAAAGAGAAATTTTCAAGAGAACGTTT